>JBFEMR010000123.1:0-1450 GCA_041551495.1 Dehalococcoidia bacterium | reverse complement strand
TGGAAGAGTCGTCTGTGCGCTTTCTGGCGGTGTGGATTCGGCAGTGACGGCTACTATTGTTGACCGTGCTATTGGTAATAAATTAACCTGTATCTTTATCAATAATGGCTTATTGCGTCGCGATGAACCTGAAAGGGTGCTTAATACCTTCAAGCGTAACCTCAAAATGGATGTAGTTTACGTAGACGCTACTGATAGGTTCTTGGAACGACTTAAAGGGATTACTGATCCAGAAAAGAAGCGGCAATTGATAGGTAACGAGTTTATCCAGATTTTTGAGGAAGAAGCGGCTAAATTGGGTAAGATTGATTTTCTGGCCCAGGGCACTCTTTATCCCGATGTCATTGAAAGCACATCCACCGAAACCAAAGCTGCGGTCAAGATAAAGAGTCATCATAATGTCGGGGGATTACCAGCCAAGATGAGCTTCACTCTTATAGAGCCGCTGAGATATTTGTTTAAGGATGAAGTTCGAGAGGCGGGGTTAGCGCTGGGTCTGCCCGAGGATATGATATGGCGGCAGCCGTTTCCCGGACCGGGGTTAGCTATTCGCATTATCGGTGAAGTGACAAGGGAAAAGCTGGAGATCCTTCGGGCTGCTGATTGGATCGTGATGAATGAAATTAAAAAAGCCAAACTTTATCGCCAACTATGGCAAAGCTTTGCTGTACTTACTGATGTCAGGAGCGTTGGTGTCATGGGCGACTACAGAACCTATGGCTACTTGGTTGTGGTCAGAGCAATAACTAGTGAAGATGCCATGACTGCTGATTGGGCCCGTCTCCCCCACGACCTTCTTGCCAGAATATCTGACCGTTTGGTTAATGAAATCCCCAATGTCAATAGAGTTGTTTATGATGTCACCAGTAAGCCACCAGCAACTATAGAGTGGGAATAAGTTCGGGGGAAGCATTAGAATAAATAGAGATTATCCAAAGGCCAGATCGGCTGTTCCTCATGGTAACATTCATAATCGCCATCATTACTATTTTGCAGATCAACGGCAGCAAATAATTCAGAAAGCAGAAAATATATTCCGACTACATCTTTAAGACTCATATACGGAGGCGGACTTTGAAGATACTAGTCATTGGTGGTGGGGGCAGGGAACACACTTTGGTGTGGAAGATTGCCCAGAGTTCCAGAGTACAAAAGGTTTTCACTGCTCCTGGGAATGCCGGCACAGCGATTGTCGCGGAAAATCTGAACCTACGTTCCACAGATATAGAAGGACTGGGCAAAGCGGCTAATGAAAAAGGCATCGACCTTGTCGTGGTAGGGCCAGAGGCTCCGCTTGCTTCGGGTATAGTGGACTACTTCCATAATCTAAGCGTTCCTGTTTTCGGTCCTACTAAAGCGGCCACTCACATAGAATCAAGCAAAGTTTTTGCCCGGAATTTAATGGAGAAGTATGGTATTCCTTATCCTAAGGGTGCTGTTTTTTCCTCTT
>JBFEMR010000122.1:0-1473 GCA_041551495.1 Dehalococcoidia bacterium | reverse complement strand
TCCAGATAATGTGAAATCCGAAAAAGTAGCCACCAAAATTGGCTTAAGGTACGAAAAAGACACAGTTCGCCCAAACGGTAAAACAATGAGGTTGTACGCCCGTAACCTTGAAGATTGTCAATAATATAACAAGTGGCAGCGGGTGGATTTGAACCACCGACCAAAGGCTTATGAGTCCTCTGCTCTACCCCTGAGCTACGCTGCCATGGAAGCTATATTTTAGCTTTTGCTTAGCGCTATGTCCAATTTTGCCGTTAAACTGCTGTTATTTTTCTAAACCTGCCGTGGTTCATCTACGAATCCTGAACCTGTAACATCCGATTGGTTAGGGGCAGGTATCTGGAGAAACAGAATGGGTATGTTCTTTAGATTGGGCGATTGACTGGCTCTCTACTAATGCAGCGCATCTACAATCGCATGAAGTTCCTTTATTTTAGACAAATGAGCGGCTAGTTGAAGTAGTAGAATACAAGAAGCGTATTGAAACTTGCTTTGCTTGTGGTACAATAGCCCTTTGAGGGGTCTATTCGTGAAAGGAATTAGTATCTTATTGATTACTGTAGCCTTAATTATTGGGATGACAGGCAGTGCTGGTAATGTCGGCGGCAGTGAATCATATACTCTCTCTATCAATAGTACCCCAGGAGGGTCGGTAACCGAGCCCGGCGAGGGGACTTTTAACTACGACCAGGGAACAGTAATCAACCTAAAAGCAGAACCTCAGGAGGGCTACCGCTTTGTCAGCTGGAGTGGTGGCGTGGACACCATAACTAATGTTAATGCCGTTGCGACCAACATCACCATGGAGGATGACTACTCCATCACAGCTAATTTTGTGGATGTTGGGGCTGGCTTTGTTGGCATTAAGGCTGGTGACTGGATAAAGTTTGAGTATTCATTCACCGGTTGGCCTGCTGATCAAACGTATCCGGAGTGGTTGAAGTTGGAGTTTATAAGCATTGAAGGCACGATGGTTACTGTGCGGTTCACGCAGCACCTGTCTGACGGAACTGAGCAAAGTGACACCGCCACTGTAGATATTTTCTCTAATGTCGAAGTCCCTGAGCTCGGAGGCATTGTTATCCCCGCCGACCGAGCAATAGGAGACTACGTTTACGTCGCCGGGCGTGGCAATTTAGTAATAGAAGACGAAGTTATAAAAACTTATGCGGGAGCAAACAGGACAGTAATCTATGCAAGCTTTTGGCCTACAGAAGCCCAGGTTACTTACTACTGGGATAAATTGACTGGGGTGATGGTAGAGTTGTCCTCAACTTCTCCCGATTATACAGCCATCGCTAAGGCAGCAGCGACAAACATGTGGGAAACTACATCTATCGGCATGCCGTGGTGGCCCTGGATAATAGTGGGAGTGGTGGCAGTGGGACTAGTGATTTTCTTCGTGCGTAGGAGGAGAACCACTCAGGCCAAAAGACGGTGAGTTGGACTTTCCGTATACCTGTGCGCATGAGC
>JBFEMR010000121.1:0-1509 GCA_041551495.1 Dehalococcoidia bacterium | reverse complement strand
TACGGGGTTGGCTACAAGTTTATCGGAGGAGAATAGTGGTACATCGATTGTGGTTTCGCCTGTCATTGATTTTTGCAGTGATAATATTAGTGACCGTCGGTACAATATATCTTTTTGTCAGTCAGCGCATATCTGTCGAAAGGGAAAATTATAATAAAATAAGTGCGCAATATATTTCTAATCAAATACGGTATAGACTATATGTTTTCTATTCGAATAATGTAACCTGGCAAGGCGTTCAGTCAGTGGTCGAAGATACAGCAGACGTATCTGGGACACACATTATATTGGTCGCTAGTAACGGAACAGTTGTAGGTGATTCAGAAGAAGGAAAACTTTTAGGAGAGAACTATACTGACACCGATTCATCAGAAAATACTCTCGAGCTGACCTGGAGCCAGAAGCCTATAGGAAGAGCCTTCATCACTCTTGATCCGACGGCAGGGGTTTGGACTGTTCCATTTCAAAAACTATCTGCGTCAATTAATCGCTCGCTTCTCGTGGGAGGCTCGCTGGCAATTGCCATTGCTTTAATATTGATTTTTTTCTTGTCTCGCAGAATAACATCACCAATCGCTGTCCTGTCCAGAACCGCAAGGCGATTGGGGCAGGGCGACTTATCCCAGAGAGTTCATGTACGGGGTGAAGGCGAAGTTGCGGCATTGGCTCAAGCCTTTAATACTATGGCCACCGACCTGGAGAACAACGAGCAATTACGCCGGAATCTGATTGCTGATGTTGCGCACGAATTAAGGACTCCTCTCTCTAATATTAAAGGCTATCTGGAGGCAATTCGAGATGGAGTGATGGAGCCAGATGATACTACTATCCGCTCTCTCAATGAAGAGGCAGCGCTGCTTTCACAACTGGTTAATGAACTCCAGGAGCTAAGTCTCGCCGAAGCCGGCGAGCTAAAACTTGTTTATCAAGCAGAAGACATCATTGAGCTAGTTAAACAGGCAATCGATCCCTGGCAACCCCAGTCGAAAATAAAGGGGATATCGCTTTACCTTAACCTGCCTGATAGTCTACCACTGGTTAATATCGATTGGCAGCGGATCAACCAAGTGATGCATAACCTTCTGGAGAATGCGGTGGTTCATACTAGTAAAGGTGGTAGTATTACTGTAGCAGCTATAAGACAAGGTGACTGGGTAGAGGTTAGTGTGTCGGATACCGGCGAAGGCATACCCGCTGCAGATTTGCCTAACATTTTTGAACGCTTCTATAGAGTAGACAGGTCACGCGCAAGAGCTACAGGTGGTAGTGGTCTGGGGCTTACTATTGCCAAACGATTAGTGGAAGCTCACGGCGGTAAAATTACAGTTAGTAGCCAGTTGGGAAAGGGAAGCCGTTTTTCATTCACTGTGCCTATTGCCGAATAATAGTGGCCACACGGCACGATTGATCCCCAGCCTACGGCTAAATCATTTGTACTTTATTGGGCGTTCTAGTATTATACGATGAACATATTTAAGAAGTAGTTTATATGAATAGAAAGCTATTGTT
>JBFEMR010000120.1:0-1607 GCA_041551495.1 Dehalococcoidia bacterium | reverse complement strand
TTCTACCATCCATTTGTACACGTCCCT
This sequence comes from Dehalococcoidia bacterium, assembly GCA_041551495.1. Lineage (GTDB taxonomy): Bacteria > Chloroflexota > Dehalococcoidia > GIF9 > AB-539-J10 > RBG-13-51-36. The sequence continues at coordinate 1,580 of JBFEMR010000120.1, read as the reverse complement.
GTGCTATTAAATCGTGCACAGCAAACGGATAGATTTTGTAGTCACCTGCTACTTTCAGCGCCGCTTGTAGGTTTCTACATATAAGCCCCATCATTCTGAATAATTCTTCCCCCGCTTTCTCTTCAAAGTCTTCATAGGTTTTTATATCGTGAACTGTTGCGAAACCAGTTATTTCGTGTAAACCGTTTAATAATTCCTTCTGACTCCCCAATGTTAATTGGTCTATTGTTTGTAGGATGTTAAGAGGTTTAGATTGTACCAACACAGGTCCAGTGTCTTCGCCTGTATCAACAAAAAATAGGCTTGACCTTATCACCGCATCTCCAGCTAATATGGCCTTGGATGATGGTACCCAGTGTAGACCACTGTAGCCTTTTGTGGTATCCCCGGGATGCACGTTAAGAATTCTTGGATAGTACTTATCTACCATCCAGTCAGTAAGCCATTGATCATAACCAGCGAGACATACCAAATCAGGTTCTCCGCCAATTTTGCTTTCTATTAATGCACACAGTCTCTGTTCGTATTCTGTTCTTTCTGGACAATTTCTTGGAATACCTCCTGAACCATATCTTCTTCTGGCATCTTTGAGATAAGGTATGTGACTAAGTTCGATTACCTCATGTCTATTTGTTCTGGCTATCGCAACTCCGCCACACCCAGGTCTGTTCGTGAATACAATATAATCATGATTCATGTTCTTTGCAGCTATCTCTCTATAGTTGGTACCGGCACCAGAAACAAGACATACGATAGCCATTCTTTTTCCACATTTAGCTGGATCGTAAACTGATTGCTTCATGAAGCTATCATACCCTTACTGAGAGTAGCGGGTCTCCCAGTATATGCTTCCTTACTTTAGCCCAAGTGCTAGCAAAATGAGCTAAGTAGCTAGATTTTTGTCCGAATATCTTGCCTTGAGATAAGGAATTTAGAAATTCGTCAGATCCATCGAATTCAGGCATTTCAACATATGATCGACCAATTTCACGTAAAGTATGGGCATCACTCCCGGCACTGGCAACCTTTCCTTGCTCTTTGGCTAATTGCCAAGCTCTCGCGATACTATTAGAAAATGGCGTTCGAGAATTGAAAGTTTCAATAATATCAACTTGCGATACGATTTCCGTCGACGTTAGTATGCTATTATTCCAGGGCCACGACCTGCCAAATGGGTGGGGAATAGCCACTAAACCGCCTTGGTTTCTGATTTGAGATATTGTTTCCTGCGGTGACAATCCCTTGGGAACGGCTTCATTAAGAAAGAGGCCCATTATTTCACCTGCCGGCGTTAATATTTCTTCAGCAACGATTATTTTGAACGGAGCAAATTCCCTTAGCTTTAAGGCACCAGCAATAGTGTTGTGGTCAGCTACAGCGATGCAATTTATACCTAGCTCGCGGCAGTGCACAACTATTTGCTCCAAGCGTGTTAGACAATCAATAGAGTAGCAGGTATGAACATGCAAATCAGCTTTTATCAATTACTTTATTCGTCTTATTGTTTATCGGTCATCACAAGTGAGTTGAAAACCTGCCTTTTGCCTGTTGTCTGATTATATCAAATCCATTGAGATCAC
>JBFEMR010000119.1:0-1618 GCA_041551495.1 Dehalococcoidia bacterium | reverse complement strand
CCCCCAAAGTCAAAAGAAGTTGAAGTAAAGAGAGGAAGAGCCAAGCTCCAGCGGAAGAGCAATAAAACGAGCCCTCTTTTAGCTATCAAGCATAGAGGTACTCCTGCTAATCAAGGATAATCGTACCCAGTTAATGGGGAGAGTCACAAACTGGCTATCGGCAGATGCAAGTACCCGCACTGCTTATCACTGAACACTTAACTATTTTGTTGGATAGCTTTCTACCGAGTGGCTATTTAACCATCGGCTATATCAACGAATTTTTATACATTACAAGTGGGATTTGATAAGAAAAGTTAAAAAAGTACATCTTGACGGCTACAGATGCAGAGCTATACAATGAAATATCAGTCAGGGATTTACAAAATCTCAGCGGCTAATACTGACAAGACCTTAAAAATGTAATATTGCTCCAATGACATAGGAGGCAGTGAACCGCCGCCTGTATATGGTCACTTTGGGTGGTGGGGAGCCAATAGTGAAACCGACCTGAAAATGGTCGGTTTTTTTATTTTGAAAGGGGGTAATGACATCAACACATGAAGGCATTGAAAGTTCCTGAGTTTCTCCATATTGAAAACCGAACGGTTCGGTATACTCTCTATGTCCTATTTGGCATTATAACTGCAGACGGCTTGTTAAGTCAGTTTCTGGTGACGGGTGGATATGGATTGGAAGCCAATCCTTTGATGGCGCCTTTCGTGGGCGGGGGGTCATTTCTAACCATAAAGATATCAGCTGCGTTCTTGGTCACGTTATTTCTTTGGATTAAGTACAATACCAGGCCCAGACTGGTATATAGAATCACGGTAGTAGCTCTGGGACTTTATACCACAATCGTCTACTGGAACTTGTTTACATTCATTTTTATGCTTAACCAACCTGTCTAAGCAAGAGCCCGCAATCACGTAATAACTAGTTTAATGCAATCCCGCTTTGTCATTTCTAGAAAGCATTTCGACCGAACAATCGCAGAAATTTTCTACCGTGGAATTCCCAGTAAATAATACCTGATTTAAAGCAAGCCCGATTGGAATAGTGTCCCTATAATTCTATTAGAATCTGCAGGAAGTTTATTCCGTTTCCACCAGAGTATAGATACCTCCCTGCCGATCGAGGATATATAGGTTACCTGCCAGGTCTTGACCGAAGGAGGTAATCCTCAATCCAGAGTCAACCAATAGTATGTTCTCGGTTACCACACTACCATCATATGTTAGTGCCCAGATATTCCCGGAACAGTAGTCACCGTATACGTAGTAACCCTGTAAAGAAGCTATCAGGTTTCCCCGATATACATACCCCCCGGTCACCGAGCACCCCTGCGAGTGGTCATACTCAACTACTGGCAGCGTCAATCCGGACTGATTACAGCCGGTAGCCGGAGAATAGCAGTGGGAACCTTCCATCGTGTTCCAGCCGTAATTTGCACCTTTGACGATGATATCTATTTCCTCCCACGAGCTTTGCCCGACAACACCAGCCCATAACAGCCCGGTATTTGAATCAAAGGAAAAACGCCAGGGATTTCGCAAGCCGAATGCCCATATCTCTTCCCGGGTACCTCCAACACCCACAAATGGGTTATCGACAGGTATTTCATAATCCCCGGGCCCTG
>JBFEMR010000118.1:0-1742 GCA_041551495.1 Dehalococcoidia bacterium | reverse complement strand
CCCACTCATCCTTATCCGGTGTATGAAATGATATGGAATGGCGCAGTCCTCCTGGTTCTACTCAAATTACGCCATAGATTTAGCAATGATGGGCTCCTGTTCCTGGGATATCTCCCTCTTTACTCTCTGGGACGTTTTCTGCTCACTTTTGTTCGGCAGGAGAATCTGGTATTCTGGGAGCTACAACAGGCACAGATTCTGGCTATTGCCATGTTTGTTGTTTCTTTGATAGCATTCATGTACCTTTTTAGAAAATCGATGCATCAGCTAAACACACAAGGAGTATCAAATTCACCAGAAGGAGATGTATGTTCCTAGATGCTGAGTGCATTACTAATAACATTTAGAGAGGGGCTGGAAGCTGCCCTTATAATTGGCATCATACTAGCCTACCTCGTCAGTACTGGTAACCGCGACAGGTCTAAGGCTGTATGGATAGGAACGGGACTTGCGGTTGTTATCAGTTTAGTAGTTGGGGTAGTGATATATTTCTCGGCAGGTCAACTTGAAGGTCGTAGCGAAGAGATTTTTGAAGGTATTGCTACACTGACTGCAGCCGGAGTGTTAACCTGGATGATTTTCTGGATGCGTAAACAGGCAGTAAATATCAAGAAACATTTACATGCTCAAATACAGTCTGCGCTTGGGAGTGGGTCGACATTTGGACTCCTCGGGCTTGCTTTTATAGCAGTGGTTCGTGAAGGCATAGAGACAGTACTTTTCTTATTTGCTGCGGTGAGAGTGTCTGAATCAGCTTTATTGTCGGCTTTAGGAGGCATACTTGGCTTGGCTATTGCCATAGGCGTTGGTTATGGCATTTATAAAGGAACTTCAAAGCTTAACCTAAGTACATTTTTCAAAGTTACCGGTTTGTTATTAATCTTGTTCGCCGCCGGCTTGCTTGCTTATGGGATTCACGAACTTCAGGAGGCGGGTATTATTCCTGTAGTCATTGAGCATGTATGGGATATTAACCACGTTATACCTGAAACCTCGATAATAGGTCGGTTCCTAGCCGCTGTCTTTGGTTACAACGCCAATCCTTCACTACTAGAGGTGATAGCTTATTGTCTTTTCTTAGGTTTCACCATGGTTGGCTATTTTTACCCTTCAATTCATAAACAAAAAGATGATGAGGACTATGAAAAGACCAGATAGTTTTATCTTATTAGTTATTTGGCAATTTATTGCGGCCTCCTGTTGGCTAATCGGGATTATTGCCGCCGCCGTTTTTGCTTTTCCATTCTCTCCTGGATACGAGGGAACTTCTGTAGAGGTTGGGGACGTTTTTGGCATGATACTTGGTTCAGTATTTTTATTAAGCTGTCTGGGGATATCTCTGGCGAGTGGTATAGGACTGCTTCACAGGAAGAGCTGGGGACGAATCGTGAGCATTATTAGTTCTGCATTGAGCATACTTCTTGTGCCGATCGGTACTGTGGTTGGAATCCTGGCTCTTATATATCTTCTAAAGCCTCAGGTACGGGATTAGTAGCTTTGGTTTTTGGCAACGTAGCAAGAAGCTCACGAATATTTAATACCAATTCTTAGTTAACATTTTTATTATGGTTGAACATACATACCAATGGACAAGCAGTAGGCTAGTTTTACATCCACCTACATTAATGTTGACAAAAATCCCCTGAATAATTATATTTCCCTTGATGATGAGGAAACTAACACTTTCTATTCCAGCGATTTGCTGTATGCTTGTGGTATCAGCTGTGTTTGCCAGCTGTGAT
>JBFEMR010000117.1:0-1753 GCA_041551495.1 Dehalococcoidia bacterium | reverse complement strand
TCAGGATTTTCCGCACCACATTGAGAACAAAACATAATAACCTCCTAATGTTCAAGTTACATTGTATATTACAGGTATCTTAATGCTCCTTCAAGGCTTATTATTACACCCAGTTTTGGTTCAAAAGATAGATTTTGCGATATGCTCAGAACCACAAAAAGCCAGGGGTAACCTGTTTCATGGGATTTAATCATGCCGGAAAACCCAGGTGGCTGAAGCCACAGTATCATCTTCGTCTAAGCCCATAAGCCTGGCTCCTCGACCGTTCCTGCTCTGAATCGGGATTTGCTCCATAGGAATGTTTACCACATTACCCTTGGTCGATAACATTACAAGTGAACCCTGCGGGGACACAAGCTTAGACAAAGCTAGATTACCGGTTTGAGGGTTAACCCTATAAGTCCTTACCCCCTTGCTCCCCCTATTGTGAACTGGATAGTTTTTTACAGGAGTTAGCTTGCCAAATCCTTTCTCGGTCACGGTCAGTACATAAGTATCAGGAAGAGCAATACCCATACCAATAACGTGATCATCGACCAGACGAATGCCGCGGACTCCACCACTGGTTCGAGACGCAGTCCTCAAGCTTTTTACTTGAAATCTGGTTGCCTTTCCATTTCGGCTTACGAGGATTACCTCATCTTCATCGACCACTACCCCGGCTGATGTTAGTTTATCCTGATTTCGGAGCCCCATGGCAATAATGCCATTCCTTCTTATCGAGGCAAACTTGTCCAGTGTCGTCTTTTTAATCACGCCACCCTTAGTAGCCATCAATAAAAACCTGTCTGAAGGAAAGCTTGTTATGGCTAACAAGACAGTTACTTCGTCTTCCAGATCAATAGGTAATAAATTCACCAGGGCTATCCCCTTGGCTGTGCGTGAGGAATCCTGGGGTACTTCGTAGCACTTAATACAATAGACCTTACCGGTGCTGGTGAAGAAAAGGAGATTGTCATGGGTGTCAGCTACCAAGATGTGGTTCACGGTATCGCCACCACGGGTTACCATTCCTATTACGCCTTTTCCACCACGGTGCTGCAGCCGGTAGGTCGCGGCAGGAATCCTCTTGATAAATCCCTTATTCGTCAGGGTAACTACCATTGTCTCATGGGGAACTAGGTCTTCAGTACGAAATTCTTCAATTTCCTCTGCTTTCACTACAGTCCGCCGGTCGTCACCGTACTTGGATTTAAGTTCCTCAGCATCCTGGGCAACAAGCGATAATACTTTCCGTGGATTTGCTAATAAATCTTCGAGATAGGAAATATTCTTAATCACAGCGGCATATTCCTCAGTTATTTTGTCTTGCTCTAGCTTGGCTAATCTGCGAAGTGGCATATCAAGGATAGCTTGCGCTTGAATTTGTGATAGAGCAAAAGCTGTCATTAGATTGGCACGGGCTGCTTCTACGGTTTGAGACTGTCTAATAATCTTAATTACTTGCTCCAAATTGTTTAATGCAATTCGGAAGCCCTCGAGGATATGGGCTCTGTCTTTTGCTTTATCAAGTTCAAACTGAGACCTCCTGGTAATAACCTGAAAACGATAGTCAATATAATAAGTTAGTGCTTCTTTGAGATTGATTACTTTAGGTTGTCCATCGACCAAAGCGACCATATTGATAAAAAAGGCAGATTGCATAGCGGTATACTTGTGGAGGTTATTAAGTATCTGTCGAGGTTGTGCTTCCTTTTTGAGTTCGATAACAATGCGCATGCCTTCCCTATCCGATTCATCACGAACCTCGGCT
>JBFEMR010000116.1:0-1759 GCA_041551495.1 Dehalococcoidia bacterium | reverse complement strand
ACCTCGGGATTTCGCACGTTGCTTCGGCTATGTAGACCCCTTGTTCCGCACATTCTGGATAATGTTGGAAGCTCTTTCTCTGAACTAGCTTGTTGAGTTCTTGGCTGGACGGCAAGATGTATATATTCACCGGCTCAGAGGATGTAATATAATAGTCAATCTCTAAGGCTGCAATCTTGACCACCGAATCACCAACTGTGGCAGCGTCAATGGGAAAAGTTGTACCGTCACCTCCATAGTAAAAGGCGGACCCCGCACTCAACTGCAGCGTTTCATCTACGGATGAAACCACGCCAGGCTCTTTAACATATTGTTCTTCCAAAGATTCGTTAATGTACGCCCACATGTTATCGGAATTAATTCCGGACACCAGCGCGTAAGCGTGGTCCTCCGTTAAAACCAGATACGTCTTTATACCTGTATTCTCCAGCAGAGAACAGGCTAAAATTGCCAGGTCTTCGCAATCGCCACGCCCAAGGTCCAAAGTCTCAAATGGTGACTGGATAGACTCTGTGTGCTCAGGGTCAGCTGTATAATTAAAGCCTTCCACAATGTAGCGGTATATGGCATTCACTTTACCTTCCTTTTCATAATAATCTTCGACAATAGCGCTTGCTAATTCCTTTAATTCATCGTCGTCAACAGCAATTTTTTCTATATAAGGCTTTGCCAGCCTGATTTCATAAGGTTCTATTTCGAAAATTCGCCCTATAATAAGATATGCAACTACTACGACAACAGCTCCTATTATCAAAAATAACGGCCACCTCTGCTCAGTCATCACTATAGTTCCTTTTTTCTGGCTTACGTGATCGACAAACGATTGTTGCCACTAGGATGAGCCTCATCTCTCACTTCGGTTTTTTCGATGTTCTCCGCCTGTTTTCTCTTTTGTAATCCAAAGTGAAAGGCCGGTTGCTTCATCGTATTTTCGCTCTAGCCTTGGACCTTCCAGTTCATGCAGGTGGACTTCAGCAGCAAAAACGGTCCCCTCAAACAAATGACCAGCCTTGGTATTTCCCGTTTCATCGGCAAGCACTACGTGCACATGAACAAAGGGTTCACCGTCCTTTAACGAGACGTTACCCATACAGCTTGCCATTTCATGAGGCGTATCGACTTTCATTTCACGGTATCCATGACTTTCCTGGTCATAATAGCCCAGCCTGGCACGCTTCAAGGCACCGATTGCCGTAAAGCTTCCCGCCTCCACTCCATTACTCCTGGCTAGTTCAGTTATAGACTGGACCAGGTCGGTGTCATGTTCGAGGCGTACTACTAGCTCTTTATTGGAGCTATACTCAAAAAGACGCTTCGGATTATACCCGCCCTTCATAACATCTTACCTTCTGTTCTACTTCATGCAATGATTCGTAAACAACCTCAGCCCCGTAACAACTCCGCAGTAGTCAGGGCTCCTATCAATTACAGCATTTACCGCATTTTCAATGCGGTGCTATTTTAGCACAGGGGTGAGTTAGTTATGCCTACCCTTGATGTAAGCCAAACTGGTAAACTAAGTCCGACATATTCGCACAGGATTGGCGGTCTTTTTTATGTGGCTTCTCTATGTTAGCTGTGCTTGGGTGGCTGGGATATTCCTGGGTTCAAAAATAGGTCTGCCTCTGTTTGCTCTCGCCTTCGGACTTATCCCTTTTGCACTAATACCTTTCTTACGAAGCAAGCGAAATATTTTAATCGTAGCCGGGCTGTGCCTTTTTACTGTTCTTGGCGGTGCATTTCATTTCCCATCAAGTTT
>JBFEMR010000115.1:0-1859 GCA_041551495.1 Dehalococcoidia bacterium | reverse complement strand
GTAATTTGTCCACTGTCCTCTATGACCGCCTGTACTGTTGGGGCGATGATTTGACCGTCTTCACCCCGAAGCGGCTCATCGCCCAGGAAGATAGCCAGTGGTTTTCCCATAAGTCGCGTGCTTATTTGTTTAAAAAGCTCTGCTCCCTCGTCGTTCATCTCAAATATCAGTAATGTTTCGACTGTGGTTTGGCTTACTGTGACGTAAGTGTTTTCATTAAAATATCTACTACTGAGAGTTAACTCTTTTTCCACGCCATCGTCCGTAACCGTTCCATTAGCAGCAACCCAATTTCCCTCAGAATCTTGTTCCCTGAATTCGAGTATGGTGAAAAGACCGACCATTTCCTTAGCTTTCTCGATGTCCGCTACACCCGGCAGTTGAATGGCAATGTTGTAGTTCCCTTCCTGGTTCTGTACCTGGATAATTGGCTCCGTTATGCCGAGTGCGTTGATGCGTCTTTCTATCACTCCCTTTACACCGTCCATAACCTCATCCGCCGTGCTAGTGTTGACAGCGCTGAGATCGGCCTCGTAAACCAAGTAGCTACCGCCCGCCAGGTCAAGCCCCAGCCTCAGCCCTTCTCTGCCGAGAACAGTCCTATCCAGAGGAATTACAGACCATAAAGCGAAGCCGAACAGGGCAAGAATAAAAATAAATAAATAAACGTTACTTCTTCTCAATTTAGCCTACTTGTATTGGGGATTGTTTTTGCTCCAGGATTCTGGGATTTTTGGGAACCTCTTGTTTGTTGCTTACTCACAGTTGACAACTCTCTTCGAACCAAAGCTAATGCTTCTTCTCTGGTGCTTAACTCACCGCTGGCATGAGCCTCGTTGATCATGGCGAGGAGTTTACCAACCAGTGGTCCCGGTGCTAAGCCAAGGGTATCCATTATATCATGGCCATCGATGAGTTTCACGGGTAAGATTTTAGCTTGCTGTCTGTCGTGCTCTTCCAGTATGTAGTTAATCAATTGGCAATGTTTTTTCCAGTCCTCCATAGATACCAGGGGGCCACGGGTGGCTAGAAAATCGGCCAAAGCCAGAACGAGTATATCAATGCCAGCATCACCGGTATCTCTAAAGTAGCGATAAATTGCTCGTTGGGAAGGAAACTCGTCATTTGCCATCTGAACTGGGCGAAGGTGATGGTATACAAGGCTTTCCACCAATTTTATTTCTCGATTGCTAAATCGCAAACGTTCCAAGATATTCACAGTCATAGCTGCTCCTTGCTTTGTATGACCTAAAAACCTGGCTCTACCTTTATCATCAATAGACTTCGTCATTGGTTTAGCAATGTCGTGTAATAACCCGGCTAACTTGAGTAGAACTTTATGGTTACTTCCACTGGAAACCTCGAGGGTTAGATGCCTGTCTATCATGTCAGACCAGGGAGCAGTGGACAGCATAGCGTCATTGCTGTACTCCCAATCACTTTCTCTAGTGAGGAATTCTATGGCAGCTACAGTTTGTAAAGAATGGTCGAAAACGTCCCAGAAGTGTGCTGTTGGTTGTTCCACCCCCTTGCTGTCTGCTAGCTCGGGGATTAGAGCTAACAGCAAACCGAGTTTATCCAAATATCTCAGATAGTAAGCAGCTCGAGGTAGAGTGAGTAAGCGAAGCAACTCTTCTCTAACACGCTCTCCCGGAACTTCAACGATAGCCTGTGAAAAGCGGCGAATTAGAGCTTCTGTGTCTGGCTCTATGGTGAACTCAAGCTCAGCAGCCAACCTCACTGCACGCAAGAGCCTTGCGGCATCAGCTTCAAATATTTGCTCACTCACCGCTCGCACAATTTTATCCTTCAAATCTTCTCTACCGGAAAAGGGATCGATAAGCTTAACGGAAGATTGT
>JBFEMR010000114.1:0-1932 GCA_041551495.1 Dehalococcoidia bacterium | reverse complement strand
TTTCGTTCTCTCATCCCCACAGCCAGAGACCAGCCGGAGATAGTAATTAAGGACGCCGGTCATTTTCTCCAGGAAGAGAATGGCAAGGAGATATCTCGGCATATACTGGATTTCATAAACAGAACGCCTATTGGCTAGTAGTCCGGCTGGTCCGGTAGGTTAGGCGAGTTCCCTGTAAACCATATCAATCAGGCTTCCCTTTTAGCTTTCCTTAGTCATACTGAGTAGTTTCCGGTCTATCTGGCCCGATTTCGTCCTGGGTAAACTGTCAACAAACCTGATTTGTTTGGGCACTTTATAATCGGTTAAACTCTGACGGCAAAAATTGCGTATTTCGTCCACCGTAGCACTTTTCCCTTTCTTCAGGACTATAAACGCTGTGGGTATTTGCCCTTTGTAATCATCAAGGACACCGATACAGGCTGTTTCGGCTACTGCGGGGTGTTGCAGGAGAACTTCTTCAACTGCTGCAGGGAGAATTTTAACTCCCCCAGAAGGTATTATAATGGGCAGTGTTTTCTCGATGAACTCCAAGTAGCCGTCCTCATCCAATTTGACCTGGTCCCCGGTATGAAACCAGCCATCTTTAAGGACCTGAGCTGTAAGTTCAGGAGACCTATAATATTCCTTCATCATCCAGGGGGCTCTGGCCACAGCTTCGCCTATGCTACCGCGGGGTAGTTCCTTGCCTTTTTTATCCAGCACCTTTAACTCGGCCAGTGGCTTACCTGCCGTACCTAATTTACGGTCACGGAAAGCACCTATTGTGACTATTATCAACTCCGTGAGCCCGTATATTTCGCACACAGTTAAGTTAAACTTTTTCTCAAGCAACTTCATAAAAGGTGCCGAGGATTTTGCTCCGGCGGTAAGTACCCCCCTTACCGAACTGAGGTTACAGCTCTTCATCATTTCTTCGTCCATCATAGCCATAGCATTAAAACTTGCAGGGACGCCTATAAGCAGGGTTGCCTTCTCCCGCTCTATGGTATCCAGGATACTTTTGGAACTGAAATGAGGCAGGATTGCTATGGTGGCTCCTGCTTTTATGGGCATAAGAACGACCAGCCCGAACCCCAGAAGATAATTAAAAGGGAGCAGGCCCAAAACAACGCTGTTTCTCTCCAGCTCAAATTTCTCCACCACTATGGGCAAAATTGACATGAACGATGAGTGAGTATGCACTACACCCTTGTTCTTTCCCAGTACGCCCAGAGTGTAAAAAAGGACGGCTTTGTCCTCGCCTTTTATATCGATAGAGGTTGGTTCAGGTGAGCTATTGGAAACCATTTCCTTGTAGGCGTCTGTATCAATTTCGAGGACTTCTTTCAGCAGGGGGCTATTGGGTAAAATCGAAGAAAGCATTGGAGAGAATCTTTGTTCGGTAATCAGGACTTTTGAATCGGATTCACGGAGTTGAGGTTCCAATTCCGGTGCCTTAGCTCCGGCATCGAGCAGCACACTGGCAGCCCCAGCTTTGAGCGCTCCGAAACAATTTATGACCCATTCGGGGGTACGGGACAATAGAATTGCTACGTGGTCGCCCTTCTTTATTCCCAGCTTTATAAGGGCGTTCGCTATCCTGTTTGAGGTTTCATCCAATTCACGATAGCAAACTTTGCGGGAGCCAAGCACAATAGCCGTTTGTTGTGGCACCTCCCTGGCAGATCTTTCCAGCATCTGCTTCAAATTCACGTCATTCATTGTTTCCTCCGCGATTGGCTGAATTTAAAATAGGATTATGAGCCAATTTCCCATTTTCTGTCAATGTAGTTCCAGGGACTCCACACCAATCAGGATTCTATAAATTAGGTATTATGCATACAGAGTAACTAATAAATAATGCAACCTTTTTTGGACTTCTGCGTTGTATTATGCAAGGAGGACGGGATGAGTAAAAAAAGAATAGCAGTAACCATCATAGGTTGTCTG
>JBFEMR010000113.1:0-1975 GCA_041551495.1 Dehalococcoidia bacterium | reverse complement strand
TAGCGCGCGAACTGGACGACGATACTAAACCTGAGTAAATACCCACCAGCGGACCTTTTTCAGGATAAATATCGGCGACAGTTTTTATCTCCACAGCCGAGGAGGAGGGAATTACTTCACCACGGGCAGTCACTATGATTATTTCTGTACTGAGCGTAGCAAGGCGATCAATCACGCGCTGGATAAGGCTTTTGCCACCGATAACCTGAAGAGCCTTGTTTCGACCAAGCCTCGAACTTTTACCACCGGCAAGAATAATGGAAGTCATGCCAAAGAATCCAGAATTGACAACTACGTTAACATAGTGAATAAAGCCAAGCAAGCCATTATTGCTTGCCTAAACTTTCCTGCTCCACTAGAATACTAACATACGCACATGATAAAAGGTTACTGCAAGTTCATAGTCAAATCCAGATAGGTTGGTTTTTGAAAGGATGTTATGGAAGAATTTTACAGGATAGAAGTAAAAGAAATAATGATACCCCTGCACAAAACGCCATATATGGAAGAGAACGCGGGTGGGGTGGTGTTCCTCAAGAAGCTTTCCCTTAGGGCACATGCCTGGGTGGTTAATAATAGTGAGGAAATGAAGATTGTGGGCGTAGTAACGGAACACGATATATTGCGTTCCATGATCCCTCCTGGGCAAAAAAGGGAAAGAATGGTTGGAATTCCCAGGGCTGAGATATTGCATAGAGAAAGTGTCGTCCAGGATATCATGACACATAATCCTGTGGTATGCTCGCCAGAAGAAACTGTAGCTGATGCCTTGAAGAAGTTTTCCTCCTTCAATATCCGTAGATTGGCAGTTGTTGATGAGAATAAAAGACTCCTGGGAGAAGTAACAGTCCAGCGATTGTTGAAAAAGCTCAGACTTAAGTTCATGAGCATGATATGAATATCTATGTCCTCGTCGCTTTAATTCTCATACTTGGATTTATACTCGGTAGGATATTACGCAGGCTGAGGTTAACAGAAATTCTAGCATATATCCTGGCCGGTATTATCATAGGACAGTTTCTGAATTACACCCCACCCGAACAATTTAATGTCATTATCACCGGGGTCACGCTTGCCCTTGTTGCCTACATAATTGGATTGAATTTTTCCTTCTCTTTTCTGAAAAGGATGGGCAAGCAGCTAGTCATTATATTGTTTGTGCAGGTGTTCATGACTTTTCTTGCAACATGGGGTTTTGTATATCTATTAACGGGAGATCTCCCACTTTCCATAATTTTGGGTTCGCTTGCCCCCGCAACCGCTCCAGCAGGAACAATAGCAGTTTTAAGAGACTTAAGGGCAAAAGGAACACTTACAGACATTACCATTGCTCTTGTGGGACTGGATGACGCACTTGTAATAGTTATTTATTCGGTGGGAATCATGTTCACGCAGATACTGTTGGGTGTAGAAGCAAGCGTTTCATTTTTCTTTATTCATCCATTATGGGAGATTTTCGGTGGCCTGGGACTGGGAGGAGCAATTGGAGTCACCATTTCTTACTTCGCGAAGAAAGTACATCTCTCTTCCGACCACATTTTTATTATTTCTATTGCAGTTGCCATGCTGTGTTGGGGTCTTGCGGAAATGATTGGAGTATCGTCAATTCTCACATGTATGGCTTTGGGGACGGTAGTGATTAACCTCAATGTCCAAATCGGCACACGCTCAAACGAATTGATAGATAATATCATGACGCCCGTATTTGTTTTGTTTTTCGCTGCTGTTGGTATGGAGATGGACTTCTCACTTTTTCATCTAATGTGGCCGCTTGTGATTATGTACGTCATCGGCAGAAGTATTGGCAAGATAGCAGGGTGTAGCATAGGAGGCGTGGTATCCAAATCTGAGTCAAAAATCAAAAGGTATCTTGGCCTAGCAATGCTAGACCAAGCAGGTGTCGCCATAGGTCTTTCTTTCCTGGCGGCTCAAGCACTATCAGGTTACGAGCTCGGAGGTACAATAATCACCCTTA
>JBFEMR010000112.1:0-1993 GCA_041551495.1 Dehalococcoidia bacterium | reverse complement strand
TCATCTCGGCTATCTTACCCTGGTGAAGGACAATTCCTCCCATTAACTGGACATCAAAATGCCTTTGCTTCAGGGTCCGCTTGGCGGCTTCCCTGACAGCAGCGTAAGCCTCCGGTAAAATTTCATCCAGGCTTTCACCATCGGCCAGAAGAGCTTTTAACTCGTCCGTTTTGGCTCGAAGCTCAGCATCTGTGAGTTTTTCAAACTCAGGCTCCAATGAGTTTATTTGTTCAACCAAAGGTTGAAGGCGCTTAAGTTCCTTTTCGTTGGAATCAATCAGATTGCTAAGCCACTTAAACATTTTCGGTTAATAAGTCTCCGGTTCTCAGCTAGCTTTTGGATAATGTGTTATGGCTCAAACATCGCTCCCACTGATAAACCGGTGTGAATGCGATGAATAGCTTCGCCAATAAGCGAAGCTGTAGACAAGACAGTTATCTTATCCAGTTTCTTATCTTCATTAACAGGTATGGTATCGGAAACAACTACCTCTTTCACCGGGCTGTTGGCTATCCGCTGGATAGCTGGACCGGAGAAAATAGGGTGAGTGCAGCAAGCATAAACCTCGGTAACGCCATGTTCTAAAAGAGCGCTCACCACACCGACCAGAGACCCGGCGGTATCAATCTCATCATCTACGGTCAGGGCACACATTCCCTTAACCTCGCCAATAATATTGAGCATTTCAGTAGCATCAATATTTCCGAGGCGCCTCTTCTCAACAATAGCCAGGCGAGTACCAAGTTTGGCAGCCACATCACGGGCTACCTTGGAAATACCGATATCGGTAGCAACCACTACCAGATTATCGAGGGCTTTTTTGTTGATATACTGAGCTAAGATGGGCCGAGCGCTAAGCTCATCCACAGGTATTGTGAAGAATCCTTGAATTTGAGGTGCGTGTAGGTCAACAGTGAGCAATCTATTAGCTCCAGCCGTAGTAATCAAGTCGGCAATCAAGCGAGCAGTAATAGGAACCCTGGGCTGATCTTTTTTATCAGTGCGACCGTAGCCGTAGTAGGGAACGACAGCGGTAATTCGCCCTGCCGAAGCTCGCCTGCAGGCATCAAGCATGATAAGTAACTCAACCAGACTTTTGTTGACTGGAGAGCAAACAGGTTGCACGACAAAAACGTCCCGTTCCCGAACGTTCTCCAGGATACGCACAAAAATGTTCTCGTTGCTAAACTCGAAGACATCAATCTTTCCCAGCGGAATGCCCAGGTAATCACACACGGACCCTGCTAAGGAAGGGTGAGCTGTGCCACTGAATACTTTTAATTCGTCCATAATGACCTCTCAGCTATCTGAATACCAATTTTGATTATAACACGAAATTATCACTGTTTCTTAGGATGGGTACGTTAAAGCAGGTAAAATAAATTAGGTCAGTAGAGAAATTAAGCGCGGAAGAGATGTCCTATGCCAGCCCAGGAATTGGGTGCTTTTGACACATTTCCATTACGTCCTGGCGTACTTGTTCTTTTACCTTTTCATCCCCCGAATGAGAAAGCACCTTGGCAATAAAGGAGGCAATGCGCTTCATCTCATCTATACCAAAACCCCTCGTGGTCACCGCCGGCGTGCCCAGCCTGATACCGCTTGTAATACGTGGTGGTTTGGGGTCAAAAGGAATGGTGTTTCTATTTACGGAGATGCCGGCAGTCCATAAAGTTTCCTCAGCATCTCTTCCGCTTATCCCCTTAGGAGAAAGATCAACGATAACAATATGATTGTCTGTGCCACCGGAAACAATACGCATCCCATGTCTCTGGAGTTCGGAAGCTAATACCCGGGCATTCTCCAGCACTGACTTCTGATAATCAACAAACTCAGGCTGCATAGATTCAAAGAAGCATACGGCTTTGGCGGCGATGATATGCATGTAAGGTCCACCCTGCATCCCCGGAAAAACTGCAGCATCAATAGCTGAAGCTATCTCTTTATCACATAAAATAAAGCCACCCCTGGGACCCCGCAAGGTCTTCTGTGT
>JBFEMR010000111.1:0-1999 GCA_041551495.1 Dehalococcoidia bacterium | reverse complement strand
TTGTAAAGGGATTACAGGGGCCACTTGAAGATGGAGCACTTGAACGAGCTGCAAAGTGGGCAAAAACCCTCGTTCTCGATAAACAGTAGAACACAACATGTTCGCATATCCAATAATAAAGTAGAAAGTTAGCCAACAAAATAGCGTTTTTTTACTCCCGGATTGCAGCGACACAATACCAATTAGACCTGCTATAAATCAGGTTGTCAGCCCTATCCAGGAACAACCCCGGTAGTTAACAAGCCGGGCGACTATTAGCTATCGACACAGATGCGTTCCAGTTGAGGCATTCTTGTGGGTATAATTGAATTGCCGGAAAGTCACTGATAAGATACTGGAAAAGCTAAACCGATACAAAATTTGTGTAAGCGCAGGGGGACCATTATGAGAGCTATGAGATTAGTAGAGACAGGAAAACTGAAGCTAACAGAGGTTGAAGTTCCAAAAGTTAAAAACTGCGAAGTTCTGGTGAAGACACAAGCAGCCGGAGTATGTCATAGCGACGTGCATATAAGGAGTGGATATGTCGGTAATACGGGGTTAAATGATCTTGGAATTATGCTTCCTGTGACGTTAGGCCATGAAATAGCCGGGGTAATTGAGGAAGTCGGAGATGAAGTTCAGGGGTTCAGCAAAGGCGACACAGTTGCTATAAACCCATGGATAGGTGACGGCACATGTTATTATTGCAAAACAGGGGAAGAGAATATGTGTGATAACCCGAAGCAACTCGGAATTCACACGGATGGCGGTTTCGCAGAATACGTTAAAGTACCTCATTATAAGTATCTATTCAGACTAAGAACCTTGTCTCCAGTGGAAGCTGCTCCCTTAGATTGTGCCGGAGTAAGCGCATATAAGGCAGTGAGAAAGGCTGACATGGATTCTTCGAAGGTGCTCACTGTACTAGGTGCCGGTGGGGGGCTTGGAACTATGGCTATTCAAATAGCCAAGGCTACTTCGGGAGCCACGATAATAGGAGTTGATGTTAGAGAAGAAGCTTTAGAAGCTGCTAAAAGGGCAGGGGCTGATCATGTTATTGACGGGAGAAGTGACAAAGTAACCGAGAAAATAGGAAAGTTGACTGATGGTAAGGGCGCCGACGCCATTATTGACTTCAATAATTCCGAGAGAACATTATCAGTCTACCCGTTTGCTTTAACTAAACACGGTAAATATATTATGGTCGGGTTACATGGAGGTGAGCTAAAGTATCCCAGTAACCTCGTAGTTTTCAATGAGATCCAATTTGTTGGGAGCTGGTTAGGCAGTCAGGCTGATTTCATGGGTATGATGGATATGGCTGAGAAGGGCAAGGTTAAACCTATGGTTACAAAGACCATGCGACTTGAAGAGGCTAATGATGCTATAGACAATCTGGAGCATGCTAGAGCTGTAGGTAGACAAGTCCTCGTTCCCTAAGCTTTTCTTCGACCATGGCAACTATAATCATGACGAAAAAACAGTTGAAAATGACGGCTGATGTTTACCCCGGGCGAATCTGACTACTGACAGGTTATTGCTCAGAATGGTTATTCTGGGATATGGAGAGATGAGCCGGGGGGATTTGCAGGGATACCATGCCAATCAAACCTGCTACAAACCAGGTATTATGTCCTCAGAGTACTACGTGTGAGAATGGACCACAACCGGGGACGGCCGTTCAAAAATCAGGACGGCAACAGCACCGCAAAAACGCCTGCCAGGTCAGCATTGCCTTAACCGTGAGACTGTTTGACAAACATGGCATGTTGGTTGATAATGGATTCACACAGGGAACTGTGGTCAACAAAGGCGTGGAGGTGCCAAGATGGTGAAGGAAAAACAAGACTACTACGAGAGTGTGTATCACATAACATCGGTATTGAATTCAGCCCGTGACTCAAGAGCCTTACTTCTTTCCATCGTTGAAGGCGTGGCCAGGGCTCTGGGGGCAAAAGCCTGCTCGCTCATGCTCCTGACAATCGAAAAGGATGTACTACTGCATACCGTTGCCTAT
>JBFEMR010000110.1:0-2027 GCA_041551495.1 Dehalococcoidia bacterium | reverse complement strand
GGCTATAGCAATGTAAATATCGGGGGCGACAATCTTTCCAGTTAGGCCGATATGCATTGCCTCTGGAACCCATCCGTTATCAGCAGGAGGGCGTGATGCACCAACCGCACCATGTAGCAAATCAGCTAGTTCCTTCAATGTAGTTTGGAAGGGTTCGGGTCCACCCATACCCCTGCCTCCAGAAACAATTACAGGGGCATCCTCAAGCTTGATGCCAACAGCCTCTTCCTTAATCGTCTCTAATATCTTTGTTCTTACTTTCGGTGTGTCTACGTCAATCTTAGTAGGTATGACCTCTCCTTTCCTCGAATTATCACGCTCTAATGGCGACATCGCCTTTGTTCTAACAGTAGCCATCTGAGGCATAAATTCGCTGGTGAATACGGCTTGAGCGTTGCCGCCATAAACAGGTCGTGTTTGCACCAGCAGCTTTTTCTCCGGCTCCAAGCTTAAATCGAGGCAATCTGTGGTCACGCTGGTACCTAGTCTGAAAGCAAGGCGAGGAGCCAGGTCTCTACCCATTGACGTTTGTCCCATAAGTATTACCCGGGGCAAAGTATCTTTGGCTAGTTTTTCTACGACTTGCATATAGGAATCAGCTTGATATTCTTTGAGGTCGGGGTGTTCTACGGTGTAGACTTTGTCTGCTCCGAAGGCGATTGTTTCTTTTGAAGCTTCGCCAACCGAATCGCTGATCAGTAGGCAGGACAATCCCTCCTTAAGTTCATCAGCGAGCTTTCTACCACATCCCAGCATCTCAGTGGTAATGGCGGCTAACTTCCTGTCTACTAGTTCACCACAAACTAATATACCTTTGTATTCAGCCATTGTTTCCTCCTTGACTTTAAAGTAATTTGGCTTCCCTGAGTTTTAAGGCCAGATTAGCGCCGGCCTCTGCGGGTGTCTCACCTTCGATTATTTCGCATTTGGCTTCCTTGACCGGCTGGAAGAGTTTGTCTAACTTGTTGTGCCTTCCAGCAGCGCCGATTTGTGAAGGCTCAAGTCCGATATCGGCTGGTTTCCAAAGAACAGGTTGTTTTTTAGCCGCTGCCATGATTCCCTTCAAAGTAGCATAACGAAGTGCTCCTATCCCACTGGTTACTATAATTAGGGCTGGCAGTGTCGTTTCAACAACCTGGTAGCCGTCGGGAATAACTCTCTCAACCTTAGCCTTCCCGTTTACTACCTCCACTTTACGGGCTAAGGTTACAGCCGGAATTCCTAAAATCTCGGCAATGCCTAGACCTACTTGACCAGCATCCCAATCAGAGGATTGTCTACCGCAGAAAATAATGTCGTATTCCCCTATTTTCTTTATTGCCATAGCCAGGGCATTGGCAGTTGACCAGCTGTCGCCTTCCTCAAAAGCTGCGTCTTCCAAAAGAATGAGTTCATCGCTCCCCACAGCTAAAGCTTTCTTAATCACATCGCGAACAAAGTTGTTACCTAAGCTCAGTGCGGTAATTTTGCCTCCACCTGTGTCCTTTATTTTGAGAGCAGCCTCCAAGGCGAATTCCTCGTATTGACCGATAACAGGTTTTATGTCTGGCGGCAAGGTCATCTTGTTGTTGGCCACCTTAAATACAGACGGTGGGGCTTCAGGGTCAGGCACTTGCTTGCAGCAGACGATCATATTAACTGGCATTTCCTAACCTCCTTAAATATTTTTGCAGCCCTATAGGATACGGGAAAAACTCTTTTCTGTCAATGATTCGAATCACGCTGATTCGATATAAATGGCTTTAGGTGTTTAGTGGCGATAGATACTTTAGCCATGGAATTAATGTTAAAATAGATAAGAATTGTTCTTTATGTTTATACTTTTTAGGACCCACCGTCGGCGAGATATCTAGGCCCTCCAGTCGGATTGATTACCTTTGTTTTAAATAAGCTATGGAAATTAAATTCATTGCGGATAATAATGTGGGCAAACTGGCTCGATGGTTAAGGCTGATTGGCTATGACACTCTACTGTTTAGGAAAAAAAACGATAGTCAAATGATTAAAACAGCTCTTAGTGGGGACAG
>JBFEMR010000109.1:0-2071 GCA_041551495.1 Dehalococcoidia bacterium | reverse complement strand
GTGTTGAGAGCAGTATAAAGCAGGTCTTGTAGTTCGTTCTCATCCTTAGGTGCGCAAACAATCATATTAGGCATCAAATCAAGATAGGCCAAATCGAATATCCCTTGATGTGTTTTACCATCCTCTCCAACAATGCCGCTGCGGTCAAGGGCAAAAATAACGGGCAGATCAGGGAGACAGACATCGTGCAATACCTGGTCAAAACCACGCTGCAAGAAAGTGGAATATATAGCTACAATAGGTATGAAGCCCTGTGTAGCCAGACCGGCGGCTAAGGTAACAGCATGCTGCTCAGAAATACCTACATCGTAGATTCGCTGAGGAAACTCCTTTGCCAGAGAGGACAGGCTATTGCCTTCAACCATCGCGGCGCATATCACTACCACCCTGGGATTATCTCTGAGCAGCGCACCGATTGTTTGAGCAAAAATCTGGCTATAAGTAGGTATTTTGCTCGAGTCCTCGGTTTTAGCAGAAAGGCCGTGAAAGCCGGTGGGATTATCCTCCGCTGGTTTGTATCCTTTGCCCTTTGTAGTCAAGACGTGGACAATGACCGGTTTATAGTATTCCCTGGCTTGAATTAAGGCTGTTTCCAATCCGGCAATGTTGTGACCATCTATAGGGCCCAGGTAAGTAAAGCCAAGTTGCTCCCACATCATAGTTGGCATGACTACTGCTTTTATTCCTTCCCTAAGACGGTTTAATGCCCACTGCAGCTTCTTTCCCCCAGGCAAGTGAGACAGCAAACGAGTAGTCTGTTTCTTGGCCTGTATATAGCCACGGGTTGTTCGCACTACATTGAGCCGTTTGGCTATTGCTCCTACAGTCGGGGAAATTGACATGCCGTTGTCATTGAGCACTATGATAAACCTCGTGCCCAAATGCCCGGCGTGATTTAACGCTTCGTAAGTCATGCCACAGGTAAGGCACCCATCTCCGATGACAGCTACCACATGGTGCTTATTGTGAGAAAGGTCCCTGGTTAGAGCAATGCCCAAAGCTGCTGAAATGGATGTGCCGCCATGTCCTGTAGTGAAAGCGTCGTGGAGACTTTCATCTCTATCGGGAAATCCCGATAATCCTTCGTATTGGCGAAGAGTGGGAAATTGCTCCCTTCTTCCAGTTAACAGCTTATGAACATAGCTCTGATGTCCCACATCCCAGATTATCTTGTCCTTTGGGCTATCGAATACCCGATGTAAGGCAACGGCGAGTTCCACCACTCCTAGATTTGATGCTAGATGCCCCCCATTTTCACTGACCGTGGCTACCAACAACTCCCGAATCTCGGAACAGAGCTCGTCCAGCTTATCCTGGTTTAGCTCTTTAACATCGCCTGGATTGTTTACTTTGTCCAGTATCCTAGACACCGCACTCTCCCATTTTTAATTATAACAAATCTCACTCTTACTCATACCTTTGCACTCAGATTGTGGAGTTGTCAGATCTTGCTTCGCTCTACTTGTGATGACATTAGGCAAATAAATAAAGATGATACTTCGAATATATAGTTGCCTTGCAGGGCTTGCCCTAACTTTCTTATAAAGACTCGAGAGTAATTTCACAATAATTTTCTGATGTAGAGCCCTTTGTGATTCAGCTTTTCTTCTGGATAGGTTTTAGACGATTTACGGACTTGACAACCCTATGAAAAAGTGGTACTCTTACACTGATGTATCGATTACGAGATATTAGAGTACGACCAAGGATGTTATTTAATAAGGAGTTATTATAACTAAAATACGGAATACAAAGAAGCAATCGAGTAATTTTCACACCACAACCTCCTTTCTTTTGATATAGGCGGTGGGAGTAGACCAAACACTCCCACCGTCCCCCTTATAAGCCTATTTACTTAGATCAGTACGCAGGTTCCACATTAACCACGTTTTAATATAATGTTTCCCTGTTTCAAACGACAAGTAAAACACACCAGTCGTCAATACTATTAATTCTGTATATTCAAATACACTTTAAAGAACTTATACGATTAGTAAATATGTACGGGTGAACGATATGTTATATAATCTAGTAGAAACCTGAAAAGGCGATAGAAAATTGTCAGGTCAAT
>JBFEMR010000108.1:0-2130 GCA_041551495.1 Dehalococcoidia bacterium | reverse complement strand
TTAATAAAGCGGTTTATCAGAGACCGGACGGCATAGTAATTATAGACCCTGAAAAGGCAAAGGGGCAGAGACAGATAGTGGATGCCTGTCCCTATCGGGTCATATACTGGAATGAAGAGAAAAATATCCCCCAGAAATGTACATTTTGTGCTCACGTACTGGACCAGGGCTGGAAAGAGCCGAGGTGCGTAGAAGCTTGTCCTACGAAGGCACTCGTTTTTGGCGATATTAATGATCCTGACAGTGAGATATCGAAAGTCATAGCGACCGCAAAAGGAAAGCTGGAAGTATTGCATCCTGAATACGGATTGACACCAAACGTGAAATACATAGGAATACCCAGGAGGTTTATTGCTGGAGAAATTGTTTTCCGAGGCAAGAAGGATGAATGCGCGGTGGGTGTAAAGGTTACATTGTCCGGCAAAGGTGACGCTAACAAGGTAACGAAGACGGACAATTACGGAGATTTTGAGTTTGAAGGACTGGATCCCGACAAAGATTATACAGTCTCTATTGAGCATGGTGGTTACAGTGCCAAGAAGGTAAAAGTAAAGACCAACATCGATACCTATTTGGGTGAGATATTACTAAGCAAAACAACAGATAAAAATAAATAGCATCTGTGTATTGATACTATTTTATACTGATCGTTATATTTTACTTAGCAAATAGTCAATATAAGGAGGAAATAAATGGCTCAAAAGTTTTATGATTTGACTCAACCCTTCTATTCCGGCATCCCGCTCTGGCCCTGGCCCGTAATGTATGATACTGAGGTTTACAGAGTCACCTTCCCCGAGTACGCCACCTTTCCGGGCGATCCCAAAAGGGGACGCATTAATAAGATGACCACTGTTATCAAGACCAAAATGCACGCTTCCACCCACATGGATGCCCCCTTACACGTTCTCGAAGGTGGTTTGACCGTTGATAAAATACCCCTGTCAAATTGTTATGGAGAAGGTGTTGTCGTTGACATGAGATACCTTAAGAAATGGGATGTTATTGGCAAGAAAGACCTTGATAATGCCAAACCCAAGATTAAAAAAGGCGATTTCGTTGTCATCAATACCGGCTGGCATAAATATTTCCCCGACTACGGTTATATTTTCTTCAATCATTTCCCGGGTTGCTATACCGAGGCAGCCGATTGGTTTGTAGAGCATGAAGTAAAAGCCGTTGCCACAGATGGTGGAGCATCGGACCATCCACTTGCTCACCCTCCATTGCAAAAATGGCAGCCAAACCTGTATGAAGAGTACAAGCGGGAAACAGGCAAGGACGCCGATAAGGAATTCCCGATTTACGAGCCAACCCACCTGGCATTGGCTAAGGCCGGTATACCGGGCATTGAGATAGCCGGTGGTCAAATTGATGAAGTCACCGGTAAGCGCTGTACGCTGGCTTGCTTTCCACTCCGCTTTCAGGGTGGAGAAGCCTCACTGGTTCGATTAGTTGCCATTGTAGATGAGTAGTGGATAGCGGTCAGCAGCGATTTACATTAATTGAAGGAGGTTAAATACCATGACTGATATGTTTAGATTGGATGGGAAAGTGGCTGTTGTGATTGGGGGTGCAGGCGGCATTGGTGAACTCATCGCAACGGGCCTGGCTGAACAGGGTGCCAAAGTAGCTATCGCCAGTCGCAAAATACAAAAACTGGAAGAGGTGGCTCACAAGATTCAAGCGGAAAGCAAATCAGAAGTCGTAGCATTCCAGGTTGATGTGACCGACGAGAAGAGTGTGGCTCAATTGGTGGAGAGAGTTGTATCCAAATTCGAGACTGTTGACATACTGGTAAATTCTCAAGGAGTAAATCTCAAAAGGCCTGCCGCCGAATTTCCCGTGGATGATTGGGACCTGATGTTTGGTGTTAACGTTAAAGGCACAATGTTGGCCTGTCGGGAATTTGGAAAAGTGATGATCGGCAAGGAAAAGGGGAAAGTCATCAATTTATCGTCGGTCAGGGGCATACGGGCTACTCTATGGGGCGGTAATGAAGCCTACTGTGCTACCAAGGGTGCAGTGGATATGATCACCAGGACGTTAGCTGCTGAATGGGCGCCGCACAACATTAATGTGAATGCTATTGCGCCATCTTTAATATACACGGAGCTTGCGGCACGGACC
>JBFEMR010000107.1:0-2148 GCA_041551495.1 Dehalococcoidia bacterium | reverse complement strand
TGAACTATGTAGCTGTGTCCTCGCTGGACAAGCTGACATTCGAGCCAGACCTCTTAATTCTTATGGCTACTCCCAGCCAAGCGGAAATCGTGCTGAGGTCAATGTCCTATTCCACCGGCCAGGTATGGGAGAGCAAGAAAACAGGTGTATTGGGATGTGCCTGGATTTTCGTTTATCCATATCAAAGCGGCAAAGTCAATCACACAGTCACCGGTATGTCCTTTGGTATGAAAGCACATGAGGTATTCCCCGAGGGATGGATACTGATATCTATCCCTTGGAATTGGATACCGATCATAATACAGAACCTGAAGGAAATGAAATGGGTTCTTCCATCATACACAGAGGGTAGGGGAAAATTTGAGGAGCGAATGAGAAAAATGATGGAGGAACTAGTGCAGGAATCCCAGAATCCCTGAATTTTAGGTAGAATAATTACCTGAAATTGTGTATGACGTTTTTTGACTTGTTGCTGCCCTAGTAGCATGGTCTTCAATCGGCTCTCTAGACCACAGCATGTATAGTCTTCTTACAAGGTGGGATTGAGGAAGAGGAACAAGAAAGATTTTGGTTGAAAGGAGATGAGCGCTATCCCACCAAAATACTCTTCCTACAAGGAGCTTTATAACGATCTCACTCATCAGACCGTAAGGAATGTATTCTTTGTGGGGAATGTGTGACCAATTGTCGGATGTTTCCATTGAATACGGCTCAGGTCATCTCACAAAACCGCAAGCCACCCTTTGGATCCAGGCAATACCTGACTGATCTTAATTTGGCGTTAACACATTTATAATGATATGAACTACAGAGGGCTTCTGCGAACCTGGGTTTTGGTAATTGACATAAAACATATCGTTTGAACGTGAAGTAACATTTCGTGAAAACTACCGATAAACTTCTCCTGTACTAAAGTCCCTGTTCTTTGATTTTGTGTCTGCGCTATGGTATTTATAGGTTCGTTAGTCATAGTGTTTTCATAAGCTATTCTATTTAAAAACTACAAAATTAGTGATCGCATTTATAGTGAACCGGTACGTAAAGACATCACGCTCCTGCTTTGAGACCGCTAACTACTTTGACTTAAAACAGGGAATCAGCTTTGATAACCAAGTACAGCAGGACGCCCGATGACGAAAGGAGTAAATGTATGGCAAACAAGATACTTAGGATAGACCTGTCGAACAGGTCCTATCGAATCGAAGAAATCCCAGATAAGATAATTAGGCAGTATATTGGAGGCAGAGGTCTGGGAGCCTATCTTTTATATAACTCAGTACCGCCGCAGATTGACCCTTTAGATGAGAAGAATCATCTTATATTTACTGCTGGCCCGTCCAACGGTACAAATTTATCATATTCCTCCAAGACGGTTATTAATACCAAGTCGCCGCTGACCGGCATCTATTTGTATGCAATGTCCAGTGGAACGATTGGACATCAGCTCAGGAAAGCCGGTTTATGGGCTATTGACGTTACCGGAATTGCCGATTCTCCGACGTATCTTGTGGTAAATAACCAACAGGTTGAGTTTAAGGAAGCCACCCCATTGTGGGGTATGGAACCAGGTGAGGCACAACGAGTGATGCTGGCGGATTTATCAGCGAGGGAAGCAGCCACAATGGCTATTGGTCCGGCCGGAGAAAGGCTGCTTAGATACGCGGCTATCATGGTTGATGGCCCTATCTATCGTGCTTTTGGTAGAGGAGGTTCGGGTTGTGTTATGGGATCCAAAAAGCTTAAGGGGATGGTAATTCACGGAGGTGGCAAGGTAGAAGTTGGTAATAGAGACGGGTTTGAAAAGCTAAGAAAGGATATCGTAGGTAGAGTAAAGGAAAACAAAAAATGGGCGGATTCGTGGCGCCGCTATGGCACACGTGGTAACTTCGATACGCTGAATAAACTGGGACTGCTACCTACACGAAACTGGCAAGCAGGAACATTTGAATTTGCCGACAGACTCAGTTTTCCGGCTCATGAAAAAGAGTGGGCCTGGCAAAACAGGGCATGTGGCCCCTTTTGTCCTACACCTTGTGCTTCATTTATGGAGGTCGAGACGGGGTCTTATGAAGGTGCACGGTGTGATGGCCCTGAGTACGAAACGATTTATGCTTTTGGCCCGAATTGCGGGGTTGATAAACTGGAAGC
>JBFEMR010000106.1:0-2155 GCA_041551495.1 Dehalococcoidia bacterium | reverse complement strand
TGGCGCCGCTATGGCACACGTGGTAACTTCGATACGCTGAATAAACTGGGACTGCTACCTACACGAAACTGGCAAGCAGGAACATTTGAATATGCTGACAGACTCAGTTTTCCGGGTCATGAAAAAGAGTGGGCCTGGCAAAACAGGGCATGTGGCCCCTTTTGTCCTACACCTTGTGCTTCATTTATGGAGGTCGAGACCGGGTATTATCAAGGTGCACGGTGTGATGGCCCTGAGTACGAAACGATTTATGCTTTTGGCCCGAATTGCGGGGTTGATAAACTGGAAGCTATTATAGCTGCCGGCCAGATTTGTGATGAAAACGGTATTGATACTATGTCAGCCGGAGTAAGTATTGGCTTTGCCATGGAATGCTTTGAAAGGCAGCTTATAGGGATAAAAGAAACCGATGGCATTAACCTTCGGTTTGGCGACGATAAAGCGATGATTGCGATGCTGAAGAAAATAGTTGATCAAGAGGGATTCGGATTGTTGTTGTCGGAAGGGGTCAGAAGAGCATCGCAGGAAATTAAAGGATCTGAGTCATTCGCCATGCAGGTTAAAGGTCTGGAGCTTGGTGGCTATGAGTGTCGGGGCGCCAATGGCCAAGCCTTACAATTTGCGATTAACAATCGGGGGGGCTGCCATCATGGTTACGGGTGGGTGGCTGTAATAGAAGCCATGGATGGAACCAGACTGCAACTGGAAGGCAAAGGGGAGCAGGTAAAGAATATTGCTACTGGCCAGATGATTACAGATTCAATTCCCTGTTGTTCATTTGGACGGCGCGTTTTTGGTTCCGTGGATGAAAATGTCTCATCCTTATTTGGAGCCGTCTGGTCTTTTAATGATCTGAAAGAAGCTGGTATGAGAATCATGTGTCAGGAGAGGCTATTCAATATGCGTGAGGGCGTTACGCGAGACGATGACATGCTGCCCGGAAGATTATTAAATGAGCCCAAGCCTGACGGCCCGACAAAGGGAGAAGTAGTTCCTCTGGAGGAACTGAAGGACGATTACTACCGTGCTTTGGGTTGGGATTTATCGACCGGTAATCCTGATAATTCGCTTCTGGATAAACTCGGCATCAACAAATAACATTTATAACTACAAATAATTACATGTGACGATATAATTCTTTGTGATATTGACATCCAGCTCCTGAGGCCATTCTAGATATGGTAATGACCTGACCAGCAGTAGCGCTGTTAGGGTCATAGCACAACTACTAGTTCATAATGATGAGGAAGATTGCGGTCATGTATTGGTTTATTCTGTCCGATGGCTAGAATCTCACTAATAGTTTACTAGTAGACTAAATATAACAAGTCATGATTTGATGAGATTGTACAAATAAAACTGATTTTGATTGCTTTACATAAAGTTATATTTTAGTACGGAAAAATACTCTTTTTGATGTTCGCTAGCAGATTTCAGAGTGTAACCATAAATTGCTCAGTAATCTCTCCTTGATCACATTACAGATTATGCTGTACAGGGCATCTTCGACGGGATGGTGCTTGGATGCCTTTCCTTCCATGTAGTATGATTGCCTTACTTTGCTTTATTTCAGGAGCCGCCCTTGATTTGGTTTAAGTTTGTTATTTGCCTGGCCATTGTCCTGTTTGCCGGAACGAAGCTGGCTCGTTATGGCGATGCTATCGCCGAGAAGACGGGCTTGGGTAGGATATGGATAGGGCTGGTACTTGTCGCTCTTATTACAACCATGCCCGAACTGGTCACCTCGGTCAGTGCTGTAGCGCTGGTTCACTCAGCCGATTTAGCTTTGGGTACACTTTTTGGAAGCTGTTGCTTTAATCTATCTGTCTTAGCTGTAGTCGATATACTTCACTCGCGTAGACCCCTTCTATCAGTGGCAAGCCCGAGGCACGTGATAACGGCCGGCTGGGGAGCATTGTTAATTGCCATTGCCGCCGTTGGCATAATCGCTGCTGGTAGAGTTTCCTTTTTGGACTCTGGTTGGGTAGGGATACCAAGCATCGTTATTATCATACTCTATTTGCTGGGAACATGTTGGGCATTTCGTCGTGAGCGAAATCAGGAATCCCGGGCAACTCCTACCACATCCTTACAATACGATAAGTACACTGCCAAGACGGTGTGGATCAGGTTTGCTCTAGCCTCCGTTGCAGTG
>JBFEMR010000105.1:0-2184 GCA_041551495.1 Dehalococcoidia bacterium | reverse complement strand
GAATGGTAGACTGGATGCCGACCTCAGCGGTGCATCGAGACTATGGTACATTGGTGAGCCTACCATGGGCAATATTGATACATCCGGTGCGTCTTCACTTAGTAAGAAATAGGCTTGCTGATGTGACGGAGTAACCAACCTGCGGGCGCAGGAGTGACCGAGTCAGGCCGAGTTGATACAGTTACAATTGGGCATCTTGTTGGTAAAAATTGGAGCGCGTTGATGTGATTTTGGTGTAATAAAGCCAAGGAGGTAACGAACATGTGTAAAACCTGTAGGCGCCACAACCCGGAGCTATATACCGATAAATCTTCGGCGAAGCCGGGAAAAGAAAAGAAGGCGTCCCCCAAGAAGAAATAAAAGACCGCTTATGGTGGCAGTTGAAGTGATAGCGGTGGGATTTGAACCAGCGGTATAAACGCTACCAGGCAATCGCATACTAAACAATTATTACCACGCTGTTCTGTGGAGTGATTGTTGGTTAGTTCGTTAATCTACACTATTTACGACTGCGAGGTAGCAGTTGAACATTGGAAGTTGCTATCAGGCAAATACCAACAATCCCTATAACTGTGGCTATACCCGCGGTATTATCTCCCAGGATATCCCCATCAAACATAAAGGCGGCAGCTATCAATGCTATAGCTAGCCCTACTATCCATTGTGCGAAGAATGCTTTCTTCCGTTTATCGCTTATTCCTTCTAGTATTCCTTCTAGCTTCCCCTCTTTTCGCTTCCTCCAAACGAATAATGCTAGAACTACTAATACAACAGCAATAACAATAATCGAAATCAGTATAACATTGGCCATATTCAACACCTCCAATTACTGTTTTTCCAGCATACTATTTTTCATCTCCCAAGTTGTCAAGTGGACTGAATTTCTGGCAGCGGCTGGATTTGAACCAGCGGGCATCGCCCGGGCCATCCGTGTTGGCAAAAAATCGAACCGGTGATATGATTTTGGTGTAACACAGGCAAGGAGGTGATGGGCATGTGTAAGACCTGCAGGCGCCACCACCCGGAGCTATACACTGATAAACCTGTAGTGAAGCCGGGAAAAGAAAAGAAGGCGTCCCCCAAGAAGAAGTAGGAAACTGCTTTAAGCAGTGGTGGCTGGATCTGAATTGGGTGGCATAGAAGGTTATTTTCCAGACGGGTTCATTTATCTGAAAGAATAGCTGCAATGCCAGCAGCTACGAGTACCGGCTCGACTACCATCAGAGAAGCGAACTTACACGGGATAGCTGTTTACACGTTGCTATTCGTGAGTAAACGATGGTGAATACCCATCAAGGGAGATTCGAACCACCAATAACTCCCATCTAGCTCTATATTCACCCTCCTATCGTAAAGGATACTGGTATGACCATTAAGACGATGATCCACATGATAGCTCCGGCGGCAATTAGTGCAGCGCCTAATGCCCGAAATCCAACCCGCGTGCTGCCTCGAAGCGTGACAATGCCGCCCGCGATCGACGCTGCGCCGACTATACCCAATGTCGCTATAATCCGGAAATCCATATCGAAGTTCACCTCCTATTCAATTCGCAATGAACCTTTCTGACCATTTCTAATATCTTTGAGGAACACGTATGACATGATAAAAAGGACTGCACTAGGACTAAATGGTGCAATGATTCTCGCTACCTTCATTTTCCTGCCTTCCTTCCAATTCGGTTAGCCATTCAGATACCCCCTCTCTTGTTTTTGTCTTTTGACAAACTTATATATTCCAAGAGCAACTAATAGCGTGACGGCGATGACGACTGATATATACGGATCCATCATTGCCGTGAATAATACAAGGATTGCTGCGGCAATAGCAAAGATGCTTTCTATTTTAGCTTTTACTACATTCTTGATGAATTTTGTTAAAAACGTGCACATTCCTCTATCTATACAACAATGCAGAAGGCCAAGAAAGGTTGCATTATTCCACTCCGCCTAATATATAAGCCAGGATGAAACCCTTATTTTGAATTTACGTGTTAATACGTTTACGTAATTTCATTAATGCCCCGGTCACCGAGAGACGAATTATTTTATTGGCGACAGCGGGCGGATTCTATAAAGTAAGAGGTATGAAAAATAGCTATCGTAGATTTGGAAAGTATCAGCTTATTTACTAATTCTCTGTGTACTATTATTGAATTACTAGTATCCTTTACTCAAATAATAT
>JBFEMR010000104.1:0-2185 GCA_041551495.1 Dehalococcoidia bacterium | reverse complement strand
TCCTTGATTAAGGCCGTCATCTCTGCTTCAGTATGAGAATTAAGCAGAGCTTCAAGTTCCGACAGCTCTTTGTCCCTGGCTCTATATTTCCGATATGTGCCAACAATATCTTCAAGAGCAGCTTTTTCCTTGCTTAGTTCTTGAAGTTGCTTGTGATCAGTGGCTATCTCTGGTTGAGCCAGGAGTTTGCCTATCTCGTCGTAGCGCTTTTCTATTAATTCTAGCTTCTCAAACATACTGGTTATCATTATAATACAGCAACACAAGCCACTCAAATTTAAATCAAGGTAACCAGAATGAAATTAGCGCAAGGTTGCTATAAGTGCTTGCGAAGATTAATTTGTCAAGCTGCCAACCTGGCTACTGAAAATGCCTCACTTAAAGAAAGGGCAATAAAAGAAGCGACGAAGGTACTAGATGACGAGTTCTCCCATAGCCAAGTATCTATTGCTATTGCCACCAAGATCCACAAGGTGGTAAGAGAAATAACTCATAATCCTGACCCTTATAGAGAAATGAAGGAAAGGGAGTTGGCGATTGCCAGGGAATTTTATCCTGAACTGAGATCCCGATATAAGGAGGACCTTCGGAGTTTTCTTAAGTTAGCAGCAGCAGCGAATGTTATCGATTTCTTCCGTGAGCCTCGTTGTATTAAGGATGATATCAGAAAAACCGTGAACTTTGCCCTGGATGATTCGGAGTGGCTCGAAGCAAAGCTAAAAAACACTGATAAAATCTTGTATTTAGCAGATAATGCCGGAGAACTCTACTTCGACCTGCCTCTGGTTAAGTATATGAGACGATTTGCTGATGTGATTTACGTAGTTAAACCGTCGCCTGTTCAAGATGACTTAACATTGGAAGATTTAAAGAAGTCTGGGCTGCAAGGTGAATTCGGTAAAGTAATGAGCACGGGCATAGCCTCGCCGGGAGTAGTTCTTTCTTTGGCTTCACTACGATTCCAGCAAGAATTCGATTCGGCAGACCTCGTATTCGCCAAAGGAATGGGTCATTATGAGGCTTTATCGGAGCTAGCCCCAAAAGGGAAATTCTTTTATTGCCTTATGACAAAGTGCCAACCAGTAGCAGATTCCCTGGGGGTGCCTATAAATAGCTATGTGGTCATAATGCAATGAATCAGGTCCTTTCCTTTCGCCCACAACCACGTAAAATTGCCTGAAATGGCACTGAGAATCCCCAGGAAGGGCATGAAATGGTGAATACGACTTTGTTACCGATTAAGGTAGTTACATGAACTCTGCGTCGTTGACTTCACGCTCAGCCCTGATAATGTTTTCCATTGAAACAGCTATTATATCTACACAGTGTATAAATCAAACTTAAAAAAGTTCGACCTTATTTACATACTTTTACTGTATAATAGGCGGGATTTATGAGGAAACCGAGTAAGCGTGAAGCCATAATAGGTGGCTTATCCCTGGTAATTACGATAGCTCTGTCTATTCTTATTATTTATAACCGGAGCTATATAGAAGAGATATCAGAGTGGGGTTACTTTGGATGCTTCTTTATCAATGTTCTGTCCAACGGCACTTTCATATTGCCCGGCTTCGGTATCGTTATTACATTCACACTAGGTGGGGTACTAAATCCTGCCATAGTTGGCGCTGTGGCCGGAATTGGTGAAGCTATCGGCGCTATTGGTGCTTATTTTACCGGATACGCTGGCAGGGGATTGATCCGAGACAGTAACAGCGGACTTTACCTTCGATTTAGCAATATTGTAGACCGCCACGGGTCAAAAGCCGTCTTCTTTGTGTCATCTGTGTTGAGCCCTTTTTTCTACCCCTTCGCCGTATTTTTGGGCATGGTTCGCTTTGGTTGGGTAAGATTTTTCCTCGCCACCTGGGCAGGGAGGACAGTTAAAAGCATGGTACTGGCTTACCTGGGTTACTTAGGTTTGAAAGCCATTCTGCAATGGCTCGGCGTAGACGTTTAAATCTATGCAAAAAACCTACAACCTTCCCATGACTTAGTTAGTATTAAAAGCAAATTCAGTAAGGTTACTACAACTTGAGTTTCCCAAGCTATTCTGTTATATTCTTGAACCAAGCTGGGGCTGTAGCTCAATCGGGAGAGCGTCTGACTGGCAGTCAGAAGGTAGTGGGTTCGAATCCCATCAGCTCCACCAACTTTATATTCGAGAGAGGTGGTTTTGTCCTTG
>JBFEMR010000103.1:0-2223 GCA_041551495.1 Dehalococcoidia bacterium | reverse complement strand
TATCCATTTCTTAACAGTCCCCGCAAAGTGCAATTCGCCAGTTGGCTAGAGTCAAGACTATTAAATACATCCTAACTAGAGCTAACCGGGACACAACAATATACCTTTTTCGCAATACAGGTAAAATTTAGCATATCCTATAGCTTTGTCAATAGAACTTTTGGGGGGGTCTCCGGCTAGTTATTGTTATTTGGGAGGTGTGTTGCCAATCGTTTACTTAGTGGTGATACTTGAGCCTCATCCCGTTGGTTTAGCGATCAGTAGCTACATCATTCCGTCGACAACAGAAGGAAGCGCTTCATGATGGGTTTATGTCACTGTTTTGTAGATTGCACAACTAACCATAGAGCGGCATTTAGATTTCATCAAAATCTTCTAGTGCCCTCCGTGGTTTTGCCTCCGGTGAAATCCAGCCGCTGTGCAGGGCGAGAGCAACAGCGTGGGCTCTATCATTAGCATTTAGCTTACGAAGGATGGCACTGACATGGTTCTTAATTGTTTGCTCGCTGATTTCCAGGATGCGGGCGATTTCTTTATTTGAGTTGCCTTCGGCAACGTAGGTTAAAATCTGCGTTTCCCTGTTGGTGAGTGGAGCCACCAGCCCTTCCAGAGTTTTTCCCATACCTCGAAATTGGTTTAATACCTGCTTGGCAACCTTGGGCCTGGTCATCAGGCTTTCATTTATGGGGTATTCACCCTGACGGGCACGTCTTATTATACTGGTCAACTCCTCAACACCGGCGCTTTTACTCAAACATGCTACGGCCGCAGTTTTGATGACTTCAAAAAGCTCTTCATCATTGGGGTCAGGGCTTAGCACAACAACTTTGGTATTCGGGTAATATTGAGCAATTTTTCTGCCCAGCTCAATCCCGCTGAGGCTGGCCAGGTCAGAGCCAAGCAGAACAACATCGGGGAGACTAGCTTCAATTAGCTCAAAAGCATTTTCGGTCGGGTCGCACTCCAGTACCTCCAGATCGGGTTGTTGGGACAGTGTTTGCCGTACTCCAGCTCTAAAAAAAGCCTGCTCATCAATTATCATTACTTTAATCTTGTTCATCAACCACCTCCTGGTGAAGCTTCATATATCTTATTCAAATACCTTCCCGGTTATATAGATTTATCAATAGTGATTTACTGTATCGTATAATGTAATAACCTTTGGTGTCAATAGTCTTTATTATAACACCCGCACTAATTAATATTTGGGGGCTTGACAAGCGGCATCGGGGTAGTATAATAGTAATAGGTTAAAGGTACTACATAGCTGGATATAATTCAATGAATAAGCGAAGGTCTAATATAGAAATAATAGCTGATATGCTGAGAGTCGGGGAAAACGGCGCTGGCAAAACTGAGATAATGTATAGCGCCAATATGAGCTATGCCCAGCTAC
This sequence comes from Dehalococcoidia bacterium, assembly GCA_041551495.1. Lineage (GTDB taxonomy): Bacteria > Chloroflexota > Dehalococcoidia > GIF9 > AB-539-J10 > RBG-13-51-36. Next base: position 827 of record JBFEMR010000103.1, on the reverse strand, counting down.
AGAAGTACCTGGGTTTCATGTTGAGCCACGGGTTCATTAACAAAGTGAAGGTAGGAAATCCCTCAGTTACCTATCAGGTAACAAACAAAGGGGGAGAACTGCTCAAGAACATAAACTATATAATGGAAGTACTGGAGTTCAGCAATGGCCACAACGGCCATAATGGCACTGGTACTTGAGAACCGAGTTTTATAGAGTTATGGAGGGGTGCCTGGAAGTAGATTGAGGTCACCCCTTGTTTAACATAAAAATTTAAGGAGTGTTATTTATGGTAGGAGTAGAACATGTCTGAAAAGAGGATGCTAATAGTAGATGCTGAGCTGGTGAAAAAGGTGGACGATAATCGAGGTGACATGGGCCAGTCTGAGTTCATCGATTTCCTTATCGAGAGTAAGTTGAACGAAAAGGAAGAAGGCAAGACGCATGGCGGCGTAACCCGAGAAGAATTTCACCAGTTTCAGGAAGGAACGAAAGAGCTATTGCGCAACTTCCTGGAATTCTTTATCAGCTACGGGTTGGAGCTGGGCAGACAACCTGGCGATAACGAATTCGAACAATTAGCACAGAAATTGCAAAGTCTAGGCAGCTCGACAAAAGTAAAAAGCTCCTGACTTTGTTTCCTCGCTTTTTCCCCATTAACACATCCTTTAAATTTTCAAATAGAACTATCTTCTAGAACTTAATCTCTTCCCAAGCTATTCAAGTCTTGGTATACTGTTCCTGCAATAGTACAATTGTACTATATACTAACGCAACTTTTTCGCCACTTCGAATAACCACGCTGAGAAAACTGGAGGGACAATAATGACAAAAACGATTGACTTATT
>JBFEMR010000102.1:0-2263 GCA_041551495.1 Dehalococcoidia bacterium | reverse complement strand
CTGTCCGGCGAGCCTTCTTCGTTAGTATTACTGCTTGATGAGCCTGTGACCATAGCTAACCACCAATATGAGAACATAGAGGCACAAGTATACGGTTTCGATGGTTGTATGGCCCCGGCGGGCAAGGGCACAATAAAAGTAGAGCTATGGGCAAGCTATGCCTACTGGAAACAGCTCTACAATGAGGACAGGGAAAAGTACAAACAGGAAAAACAGAGGGTTGCCGAACAGATTATTGAAATCCTTGAGAGTCACTTCCAGGGCATAAAGAACCAGGTCGAGGTTGTTGACGTCTATACCTTGTTGACATGGGAGCGTTACATGGGGGGAACTCAGGGGTGGTTCAATTTTCCAAATCGTGAGATTGATTTCAGCATGAAAGAAGATCTATCGGATAAGAAATTCAAAACAACGCTCCCCGGGTTAGACAACTTTTTCTTCGTTGGAGTGTGGGCTACTATGATGGGGTCGCTACCTCATAATGCTAACTCAGGAAAGATGATCATACGGCGCATCTGTAAAAAGGATGGCAAGGAATTCAAAGCACAGCCATAGCCAGCCAAAATTTCTTCTTAGAAATGCTCAGGCTTTTGCGGTGGATGATACAACATTGACGATTACATGTTTGGATGGAAGTCAACTATATTTTACACAGCTATTAGATGACAATACAGATTGAGTTTAATGCAATTTCGGAATACAGTAACAAAACCTTGCGTATTAGTTTGGAAGTACCTGAGACAAAAAAAGAATGTCGAAGATACCTTGGCTAAATCAAACTTCAACTGGATTGTGTTTATTATCGCACCCTAATTATAGAGAGTCGTTAAAGCGGAACAAACATAATTAACATTCTCACTGGAGGACTGATGAAACAATATATCAAACGTCACCCTGTGGCAAGCTATTTCTTGATGGCCTTCGGGATAGCCTGGGTAGGTAGTATTCTAGTTGCAGGACCAAAATACTTTCGAGGTGAATCCATAGAAGCGTCGGATAGCGGACTCATGGCAATATTTATGTTGGCTGCCCCCATCTTGTCAAGCATCGTGATGACACGTATTGTCGATGGGAAACAAGGCCTCAAAGATTTATTTGCCCGCATGAAGATATGGCGTGTGGGTAAATGGTATCTCCCCTTGTTGATTTTCCCGTTTTTAGTATTGGTCGTGTCATTTTTACTTTCTGCAATCCTTTCGGCCGAATTTGCTCCCATTTTTGTTGCGGTTGGCATCCCGATGGGGCTTTTGGGTGGGTTTCTGGAAGAGACGGGCTGGATGGGATTTGCCTTTCCCAAGATGAGACTAAAGTACGGCGTCATCAGAACAAGCATTTATCTAGGTTTCCTCCACGGTATATGGCATACGGTAGTATGGTTCCTCACGCAATCCTCAGATCTTGGAGGGTATTGGCTACCATACTTCATTGCGTTTGTCTTGTTCCTTGTTGCTCTTCGGATTATTATCGTGTGGGTTTATTCAAATACAAGAAGCTTACTACTAGCACAATTGATGCATGCTAGCTCAACGGGGTTCTTGGTGGCGCTAATACCCACAGATATAGAGCCAGTCAATTGGGTCATTTTTTACGGTGTTTACGCTATCGTTCTATGGGCAGTCGCTTTGGTTGTTATTCTAAAGTACGGTGCTAATCTCGCTAAAAAAAAGAGCTGGACATGAATTGTCATGTCAGCAATACCAAATCAAGCAAAATATCTCGATCAGTATTATCGATTACTGACTTTTACTATAAGCCTGATGTTGCATTAGAAATACAAACATCCTTATGTTAGTACAATGGTAGTTGTAGGCAGCAGTTTTATATTTCGTCTCACTCCTACTTACATGAATCTTACGAAGCCAAAGTAAATCGACAGGGAGATCGGGCTGGCAACCGAAGTATATCCTCCTGAAACGATTTGCCAAGAAGAAACGCGGACAGTGAAAGGTTGACGCTTCTAAACACAAGTAAAAACCATACTAATCTGGCTTCTCTTAACATCGTTGACAGGTTCGGTTGATAGTTCTAGACTATTCACTACAAAAATTTAACCAGGAATTGAGATTGTCTGAGAAAGGAGGATAGGCATGAAATGGAAAGACCTTCTTATTGATGGTTACGACCGTGTCCCAGAGTTTCTAGAAAACGTGCTCAAAGGCTTAACTCAAGATGATTTGGACTGGCAGCCGAAGTCGGATTGTAACAGTATCGGTTGGTCGGTTTGGCATCTAACACGCCAGCAAGACGCCCAGATTGCCTCTTT
>JBFEMR010000101.1:0-2316 GCA_041551495.1 Dehalococcoidia bacterium | reverse complement strand
TTTCGATGAGGACTGTATATCAGGCATTATCTCTAACTACTACGCTGCGCGAATCGCTAAAAACTATACAGATGCTGTCATGGTTGGCGAAGGAGCCGATGAGCTATTTGGAGGTTACCGCATGGTGCTGAAGAACCCCGCAGTGACCGATGATGCCCATCGGGAGCAGCTTGCCCAGAAGTTACTAGACATTGCCTACAACACCGCTCTAAGACGCCTCGACAGGGGCTGGATGTCAAACGCCGTAGTGTATCAGATACCGTACTTGGACACCAAGATTGTCGCTTTTGCCAAAAAGATGCCGATGGCGTGGAAAATTTACGGCGAGCAGCAAATAGAAAAATTCATTCTGCGTGAAGCGTTTCGTGATATGCTTCCTGAGAAGATTGCTAATCGTGAAAAGCTTAGGTTCGCTATGGGGGTCGGTACCGACGATGTGATGGATGCAGTGGTATCCAAGATAATCAATCCCGAGGAGATAAATAGGCGCCAAAAGTCGGCATATGGCATGCCATTCGCCTCGTTCAAAGAGCTTCTCTATTACGACGAGTTTCTGAAACTATTTCCACCTGCATATGAGAAACAGACAGTGAGATGGGATCCCTTTAAGTAGAAGGATAACCTTTATCCAATGATGGGACGGTCCATTCACAAGATTGGTAAATAGTTCTTAAGCTCGTATTCGGTCACCTGACTCCGATATTTATCCCATTCGATTTTTTTATTCTTAATGAAAGCATCAAAGACATGGCCACCCAGGGCTTTTTGCACCAGTTCACTTTTTTCCGTAAGTTGGATTGCTTCCCAAAGGCTGCCGGGTAAAGTGCCTATCTTTCTCCTCGTTCTCTCTTCCTCAGTCATTTCATAGACATTCTCCTCCACAGGGGCTGGCACTTCATATTCGTTCTCGATTCCCTCCAGTCCAGCGGCCAGCATTACACTGAAAGCAAGGTAGGGGTTGCAAGCAGGGTCGGGAGATCTGAACTCTATTCTAGTAGACTTTTCTCTCCCCGGCATATATTCCGGGACTCTGATTAAGTCGGCCCGATTTCGCCGTGCCCATGATAGGTACACTGGTGCCTCATACCCCGGAACCAATCGCTTGTAAGAATTGACCCACTGATTGTTAACCGCAGTGATTTCGGGAGCATGTCTTGATAGTCCTGCGATATAGCACTTGGCTACCTTAGAAAGATGGTGTTCATTATTTTTACCAAAGAAGGCATTGGTATCACCTTTAAACAGCGACTGGTGGACATGCATACCACTGCCATTGATACCGAAGACGGGTTTGGGCATAAAGGTAGCGTAAACTCCCTGCTGCAGAGCTATTTGCTTAACTACCAGGCGGTAGGTCATTACGTTGTCAGCCATAGTCAGGGCGTCAGTATACCTCATGTCAATCTCGTGCTGGCTGGCGGCGACCTCGTGGTGGGAATACTCAATGGCTATACCCATTTCCTCCAGGGTAAGAACTGTTTCTCGCCTCAGTTCGGTGGCGACATCCAGGGGGGTCATGTCGAAGTAGCCTCCCGCATCTAAACCTTGAGTTCCCTTTGAATCCTGAAAATAGAAGTACTCCAACTCTGGGCCTACATAGAAGGTGTATCCCAAGTCAGCCGCTCGTTTCAAATTTCTCTTCAGCACATATCTCGGGTCTCCTTCAAAAGGTTTATTGCCTGGTTTTTGGATATCGCAGAACATCCTGGCTACAGCTCGGTGCTCTCTGGGTCTCCATGGTATGAGTTGAAAAGTATCTGGATCAGGTAAAGCTACCATATCGCTTTCGTCGATCCGAGCAAAACCTTCAATAGAGGAACCATCAAAGCCCATCCCTTGCTCCAGAGCACCCTCCAATTCCTCCACGGTAATAGCAAAACCTTTCAGAATACCCAGGATGTCACTAAACCACAGCCTGATGAACTTAACATCGTGCTCCTTGGCCATCTTGAGAACATATTCTTTTCCCTCTTCTCTGTTTCTGTTTTCCATTTTTAACCTCCTTTACATATTCATATTATATGACCTTCTTTATATAACTTTATCACCATCTTCCCCAGTACTGATACGCACTGCATTATCAATCAAGAGAACAGATATTTTACCATCTCCGAGGTCGTCAGTTCTGGCACTCTTAGTGATGGCATTTAGTATTTTGGGCACATCAGGAGGATGAAAAAAGTAAGTGCTAGACTTAATCCTCCTCTATTCACTGTTTGATCAGTCTATGGTTGGTAGACATGACTACCCAATATCGTTTTTCAACAAAGCTGATATTAATAGTCATATGTTTCCAGAATATTACAGACACGTTAA
>JBFEMR010000100.1:0-2329 GCA_041551495.1 Dehalococcoidia bacterium | reverse complement strand
AGTTTGGTCAATCTCGATGACCTCGTTCAGCGCTGATAGCGCAGCCTCTATTTGACCATCATCTGGGTCCCTGGTGGTCAAGGTCTGCAACAAGAGCCCCGGAGCCAGGAGAATTCGGACTATCTTGTTATTGATGTGGGCTGCACCGAATTTCATAAGTTCATAGCTAATAGCGGCGATAACCGGGATGAGGGCTATGCGAGACAATATGCGTACCCATAAGGTTGGCTGGCCAACCAGGGCGAAAACAAAGATAGCTACTATTAGAACGATGAATAGAAAGGCAGTGCCGCAGCGGGCATGGGCAGTAGAATAATTTTTAACCGACTCCACATCCAGATTAATACCAGCATCGTAAGCATTTATTACCTTATGCTCAGCCCCGTGGTAAGCAAAAACTCTCCTAATATCGGGTATTAACCCTATTAATTTTAGGTAGGCGATGAAAATGCCAATACGGATAAGTCCCTCGAAGATATTGCTCAATATTGCAGAACTGATATACGGGTCGATAAGGTATCGAGTAGCGAAAAGAGGAACCATGAAGAAGAGGGCTACCCCCACAGCAAGGCTCACTATTACCGTCCCCCATAAAGCCACTGGAGGTATTTTCTCCCCTGCTTCCTCTGCCGCTACAATTTGAGCGGAGTGAAGTAATGACTGCGTGCCCAAAACTAGAGTTTCAACCAGAACTATTATTCCTCTTATTACAGGAATTTCCCTGAGGCGCCCCTTATAGATATTGGCAAGGGGCTGCCTAACAACATTTAATTCTCCGTTAGGTTGGCGGACAGATATAGCCACGCCTTCCTTCCCCCGAATCATTACCCCCTCCATGACTGCCTGGCCACCGTAATGAAAAGGTTTCGCCATTAGTGTATCAATCCCTCCAGCTGTTTAAAGCAAAGACCATAATTTTGTCTCATAGTAAAAATCGTTAACCGTATTATGATAAAAACTGCTGAAAATATAAAGTTTATCTCCTAAAATAGCAGCGATGTATGAATTCCTGGTTTCACAAGGTAAGCTTAAAAGTAAACGTTTGCCGTTTGTATTTAGCCACAACGAGGAATCATAGACCTGAAGGTTTCGGGTTTGACACAGATGGACATGAAGAAATAGAGAGTGGATATGGGGAATTGATGTATTCCATTATTTCATCTTGTATCGCTTCTTAAAGCGCTCAACCCTGCCCATTGAGTCCACTATCCTTTGTTCACCCGTATAAAAAGGATGGCATTTACCACATACTTCTACTCTGATTTCTCGCTTAGTTGAGCCAATGGTGAAGGTATTACCGCAAAGGCAAGTCACCTTAGCATCCTCATAATACTTAGGGTGGATTTTGTCTTTCATTTGTAAACGCTCACCTTCTTTTTATATCTGGTTGCCGGCTCATATTTAACATAGCCGTCTATTAAGGCAAACAGTGTGTAGTCTCTGCCCAGGCCAACATTGGTCCCCGGTAATATACGAGTCCCCCGTTGCCGGACCAAGATAGTACCAGCACGAACCTGTTCTCCCCCATACCTCTTCACTCCCAGGCGCTTAGCCTGACTATCCCGACCATAGCTTGTACTTCCGCCGCCTTTTTTGTGTGCCATCTCTACTTTCCTTTACCTTTAACGATTTCGTTTACTAATAGCTTAGTATAAGGCTGACGATGCCCTCTTTTGCTTCGGTAGCGAACTTTGGACTTATACCTAAATGCTATAACTTTCTCTCCTTTAGTTTCCCCTAGAGAAGTCGCCACGACCTTAGCCCCCTTAATAACAGGATTACCTATAAGCGTATTTCCATCTTCCCCAATAAATAATACTTTATCGAGCTCAACTTTGTCCCCTGCGGGGACATTCAACAGCTCAACTTCCAGTGTTTGCTGTGGGGTTACCTTATACTGTTTGCCACCTACTTCAATAATAGCGTAAATCTTGTTGCCTCCATACAGAAAAGGGAATTCTACACCCCGAATTACCCACTGTCAAGCTAACGAGGAAGGTTATTAGACCTTCAATGGGCAATTACAAGTCAAAACAAGAAATGACAACGGGATTTTATATCTCCCCAAACATCATATCAGGCAAGAAAAGCTAAAAACGTAGCGCGGGACCTACTTGAGCAAGGCTTTCTTGCCAACAACCTCACGCCCAACATACCATTTCCGAATAGCCTCAACTACGTCCTCAGGGCTATCCAGAACTCTCAACAGGTCGAAATCGCTTTCAGAGATATACTTCCTGGATAAAACTGTGCTCCGCAGCCAATCTAGAAATCCCTCCCAAAATTCGGTGTTATACAATACTATGGGAAAAGGTTTTATCTTGTGGGT
>JBFEMR010000099.1:0-2364 GCA_041551495.1 Dehalococcoidia bacterium | reverse complement strand
TTTCTGATATACAATAAGTAATAGATAATCTCTGGTGCTAGCCTCATAATCTTGCAACTACACGAGGAGAAGTAATAACCTCTTCACGAGAGGATTAAATAGCTCATTCACAACAGCCGGGTTCACCGGGATGCCCGCAACAGTTCTGTCTCTTAATAATCTTGATTCCCCAGTTGCGTAGAACAAGATAGAGCTTCCTATGAAGCGGCATTTGAACCGACATATTTGAAAAGAACGATCTTAAATTTGGCATAGTACCTCCTCAAGCATCAGGGCAGAGTTCCATCTGACTAGCCCTGTCTTTCCTAAACTCCAGCCTACAAATATTAGTATATCAACTCCCTTACCAATCTACCAATTTTTTTTCATTAATTCCGTTTGCATCAGGGAAAGGGTTATATGCATTCGCCCCTTTGTTAAGTTTTATCAGTACTGCAAGAGGGGGCAGCCATGATCCCGCAATGAATGAACAACCATAATGATTTATGTTAGAATAAACCTTCGCTAATGAAGATTCTTCGCGAAGTCGTCATAACTGTTATTATCGCCGCAGCTGTTTTTGCTCTCCTGCGGCTCACTGTACAGAGCTATACAGTGGTAATGTCCAGTATGGAGCCCACTTTCCAACAAGGTGATTGCATTATGGTTAGCAAGGTGAGTTATCGCTCCTCCGGTCCACAGCGAGGAGATGTAATCATCTTTAACCCACCGTTTGATTCCCAATTCCCTTTCATCAAACGCGTTATTGGCTTGCCCGGTGATATCGTGGAGATTAAAGATGGATCAGTATCTATTAATGGCACTCCTTTAGATGAGGATGAATATATCGCGGCACAACCAAATTACACGATGTCAGCCACACAAGTTCCCGAAAATGAATACTTCGTCCTTGGTGATAACCGAAATAACAGCACAGATTCAAGTAAAGGTTGGACAGTACCACGAAATAACATCATCGGCAAAGCCTGGTTTGTCTACTGGCCACCGAGCAAATTGGGCGGAGTCAAACACTTCAGATACCCGGAGTTGAGCGAAGCCGTTGAACAGGAAACAGGGTTTAATGATTCATACGGAGTACAGCTTGAGTGACGAAGTACTGGAGTTATTCAGGAAGACTGGAGTAATTAAGGAAGGCCATTTCCTGCTCACCTCTGGATTACACTCGCCTGTTTACTGGGAAAAATTTCGTATCCTACAGTATCCGAATCTTACCGAGCAATTGTGTCGCCTTATCGTCCAAAATTTTAGGGGGCAGAAAATAGATTTGGTGGCTGGACCAACTACCGGAGGCATCATCTTGGCCTTCGAAACAGCCCGACAATTAGGAACAAGGAGCATCTTTGCTGAAAAGGAAGGAGAGGTAAGGGTCTTCCGGCGTGACTTTGAAATTGCGTCTGGTGAACATGTCCTTATAGTTGATGATGTACTGACTACAGGAAGCTCACTCAAAGAAACAATAAACGCTGTAGCCAAACAGGGTGGGATTGTTATTGGTATTGGGGTGCTTGTCGACCGTAGTGAGCAAAATATGGACTTCAACCTGCCCTTATTTAGCTGCTTTCGTGCCTCCACTACAGCTTATCCACCTCAAGAATGCCCCCTTTGCGCTGCTAATATCCCGCTGGTCAGGCCTGGTGCTCCAAGTTAGCAACCAGTTTCACTGCCCCTTGGTGCGAGGCGCCGGTTATAAAATCACGACTACACTTGCTTGACACTAAGATGGCAGAAAACCTACAATATCACTGATGCCGAGGTAGCTCAGGTGGTAGAGCAGCGGACTGAAAATCCGCGTGTCAGCGGTTCGACTCCGCTCCTCGGCACCAACTATCCAATTTTAGAGAATGGACAGATTTGTAGAAGACTGCCTCCCTACAATGGGAGGACTGTAAATGGGTATTAGATTTTCTAACTTAAGTGCGCCGAAGTGGCGGAATGGTAGACGCGGCAGTCTCAAAAACTGTTGGGGGGCAACCTCCGTGTCGGTTCGAGTCCGACCTTCGGCACCATAAATAGCAAACTTGAATGTGTGCATCATTGCCGGGTTGTGTAGCGGTAGCACAGAGGACTTTGGATCCTTTAGCCCAGGTTCGAATCCTGGCCCGGCAGCCAACTAAAACCGGAGAGTCAAATTACAAACTACTATGAATAAGATTAAGCATGTGACTATTTATACCGACGGCGCATGCCTTGGAAACCCGGGCCCGGGTGGGTATGGAGTAATACTCCTTTATCAGGGTAATAGAAGAGAGCTATCAGGGGGTTATCGCAAAACTACCAATAACCGAATGGAAATAACAGCTGCCATCGTTGGATTAGAGGCTCTAAAAGAGAAATGCAGCGTGACGTTGTACAGTGATTCCGAGT
>JBFEMR010000098.1:0-2395 GCA_041551495.1 Dehalococcoidia bacterium | reverse complement strand
GCCTTTGCCATAGCATCATCATCTCCCGGTGGATATAGAAGCCCATTAAAACCATCTTGAAACACTTCGGGAATCCCGCCCGCGTTTGCGCATACCACTGGCACACCTGCGGCGGAAACCTCCAGCAACGTCAGACCGAAAGATTCTATTTTGGACGGTAAAACGAAAACATTTGCGGCAGCCATGAGTTGAGCGACTCTTGCTTTCGGCAGGTTCCCCATCATGAATACGGAATCTGTAATGTTCAAGTCTTTAATTTGCTGGGATAGATTATCTTCTTCCTTTCCGGTGCCGGCGATAACCAGTTTTGCACTTGGGATAACTTTCAGTACCCTGGCAAAGGCTGATATGAGCAGTTCCGGGCTTTTGCCCTTGATTAAACGCATCGCCGTCACTACAAGAGGCTCTTCGCCAACATTCAATTCCTCCCGCATTAACGAAGCGTCTACTTTACGGTTAAAGCACGATAGATCAACACCGTTCGGAACTACGGTCACTTTTTTTTCGGAAAATCCCAGCAAATAAGAGAATCGTGCCGATGCCTGGCTCACAGCTATCAGGCGATTACCCACCCTGAACATCCAGCCCAATACACGCTGTAGAAATATCTGAAAAGCTGAACCCCTTGCTGTATGGCAAGTCAGGACACAAGGGATACGAAATATGCGTGCAAAAGGCATTACCATGAGTGCCATAGTGGAATAAACATCCAACCCGTGGACTACGTCGAATTTCTCATCCAGAATGTATTTGTAGCATCGATAAAAAAGGGGTGGTGAGAAAGTGCGGTGGGGATGATTCAGTACCCATCCCTTTATCCGTTTGATTTTCACCCCGTCGATTTCTTCCTCTTCAAGCTGGCCCGGATGCATGTGCGTGATCACCACGGTTTCTATACCCGACCTTACCAACTGAAGGCTTAGCTCTAATGCGTACAGAGCCGCGCCACCTATATCCGGATAATACTCGTCGCCAACCAGTGCTACACGCATCGTAGCCTAGTTTTGCACCTCAGGTTTCATAGCGATCCTTACTCCCAGATAGGAAAAGACCCCGGCCCCCACTATCGTGCTCAGCACAAACGAGATTCCCCGCTCAATCGCTGTTGCCGCCATTGCCAGATTTAGAGGAACACCAAAAAGGGTGAAGAGTGAAATTAATGACCCTTCAATAAGAACCAAACCTCCTGGCAGAAATGGAATCAGCCCAACGACGGGCTGTAGCGTATACGCAATTAAAAGCATGGAAAAGTCGGGATAATAACCCAGAGCCAGGAATATGGTGTAAAGTCGGAAAATATCGAGCAGACCAGTTAATAGTGACCAAAGGCCTATCCATAATACTGTTTTTCCTTTGTCTATCGTAGCATAGGTGTGTGAATAGAAATTCTCAAGTTCTTCCATTATTTCTTCAGTGTTTTTATGTTTACCGAACCAACCGAGAACGCGGCTTACAAATTTGCTTATACCCCTGACTGCAACCTTTCTCTTAAGGAAAAAGCGGGGCCCAAAGATTATTCCGAGAGATAGCAAAACCCATGAAGCTATAATAATCGAGCCCAAAAGGAGCGACCCATTCCCGAATCGTAGAAACAGGCCGGCCATTAAAAAAGAAACCATAACCACGGGAGCAAGTAAGTGCTCACCAATGGACGAAGCCATACCGGCCGAATAACTTGTATTCTCCAGCTTATTTAGCATATAGACTCTTCCAAACGGGTCACCACCAACGCGTGCAAAAGGAGTAATATTATTCAGGAAGATAGTTGCGCACAGTATCAGGTAACGAGCACCGAAACCGGTTTTGCAGTTTATGGCAGAAAGTGCCGTTTGCCATCGGGCGGCCCAAACTACCACACTCAGATAATAAATGGCTATCGCTGCTGCTATGAGTAAGTGGTTGGCGCTCCTGACAGCTTCAAGCATCTGATAAAAGTTTTCACGGGCGAGAAGCCAGCCAGCCAATGCCATGAGTATAATAGCTAGAGCTGCCAGGATAATCGATTTGCGCAGATTTATCTTCGGCTTATATTCGTCCACGCTGACATCAAATTTAACACCAGTGACCAAGCTTTGACAACAGGTGATTGGCAATTTGAACAAATATGATTATTTGCTCTCATTATCGTAGACTCAACAGGCGGAGGTGATGTGGCAACAGACTATGCGTGTGATCACAGCAATAGGATATGTTTTAGCTTTGCATTGCTCTTATCGCGGGGTGGCATGTGGTTCTGCTAGGAACAAAAGGCTTTCACGTCCACGCGTTCATCCCTATGTTCGTACAATGGTGATTCCCTAAGTCATTAGTGTGTCTCTAACACTTCAAGAAGATTATTCTCTCCTTAATGAAATCTTAACATTGTTATCATATAATGATGCTATAAACACTGTAT
>JBFEMR010000097.1:0-2464 GCA_041551495.1 Dehalococcoidia bacterium | reverse complement strand
TGCCAGCGCAAATAGGCGAAGGAATGACAATCTGGACAGCAACTACTAAGACCAAGCAGAGGCAAAAAAAGCTAGCTCAAACTGTACTAGGAACTCTGGGCAAAGAAGTCTACGTTGCCGATGAGGAATATTTGAATATGGCCACTGCCTTGAGCGCTAGTGGTCCGGCTTATGTCTTTCTCTTCATCGAGGCGCTCATAGATGCCGGCGTTCATATTGGTTTGCCTCGCGATCTATCACAGGAACTGGCGATGCAAACTATTGTTGGCTCGACCCGCACTGTCGAGAAGACAGGCAAACATCCTGCAGATTTGAGGAATATGGTTACTTCGCCTGGCGGAACCACTACCGAAGCCCTTCTTGAGTTAGAAAAAGGGAGATTCCGTTCCATTATTATGGCTGCTGTCGCCGCTGCTCACAAAAAAGCTGAACGCCTTTGAATGTTCTGTAAAATGGATTCAATTCTCGAATACCGCGCCTGTCCTAATTGTGGACAGGACGATTCCACTGTAGTCTTTGACTCCAATATGGGGGAATCCGACCTTCAAAAAGGCATAAAGACTGTGTATATGCTATGGGAGAATACACATGGAACGTATGTGAAGTGTAAGAATTGTCATTTCATGTATGTAAACCCCATTGAGAAAGCGAGTAAAATCAATGGCGACTATTCCAAGATGGAAAATACCGATGCCTACATCATTCGGGGAAGTCGTTTGCGCGCAGCCAAATCACAATTGGGATTAATTAAGAAGCACAAGAGCGGTACCACACTATTAGATATAGGTTGCGGAGAAGGTTTCTTTCTTTTTAACGCCGCCAAGCACGGGTATATTACCAAGGGAATCGAAATATCACAAGATGCAGCAGAATACGCGGAAAGGGAATTTAATTTGGATGTAGAAGCAAAGCCCTTTGAAGAGCTGCAGTTTCCAGATAATTATTTCGACGTAGTTACTCTATGGCAAGTCTTGGAACATGTACCATACCCTCTCATAGTCCTCAAAGAAGTTCATAGGATACTCAAGCCTGAAGGATTGCTGGTAACATCGACACCTGATATTGAGAGCATACTGGCTAAAACTTTTCGAAGAAAATGGTGGAATCTTAGGAGGTTACACATAAACCAATTCACATCTAAGACTCTTGCAGATATGCTGAAAAAGGCTGGATTCAACAATATATTCTCCACCAAATATAAGGAATACATCAGTATATCCATGCTGGTTATACCGTTGCTAAAACACTTAAGAATGTATGAACGAACAAAAGGTCGATTTCATCCCAGTTCCGCTTCGGGCAAAATCATGAATAAACTGACGTTAGTGTATTCCTCGAGTTTAGGCAACTGCACAGTGATTGGGTTCAAATAAGAGGGTAATGAATGGCAAGTATTTCTTTGCTGCAGGGCATAAAAATAGCCGCGAAAGAGATAAATAACTACATAACTGATCACCCTATAGCGGTTTCTTATGAAGTAACGTTTTCATGCAACTGCAATTGCTGCCACTGTGACCTCGGGGGGCTAGTAAAAAATGAGAAACTAATTGGACCAGACGACTATGGGGACATAACACGAAATCTAAAACCACTTGCAGCGCAGATTTCCGGCGGTGAACCACTTTTACATAAGGATATAACAGCCATAGTTAAGGCTATCAAACAAGCCGGCGCAAAATACATAATACTTGTCACCAATGGAGTGCTGCTCAATGAGAGCATATATGTGCAATTACGTGAAGCAGGAATAAATCAACTTTCGGTATCACTTGACTTTCCTGATGAGCGGCATGATGAATTTCGACGACGGCCGGGTCTCTATAAACGTTTGGAGCGAAGTATTCCTAAACTAGCAAGGCTTGGTTTCAAAGATATTATCTTGAATACAGCTATAACTAAAGCCAACGTGAGGGAAATATTACCTCTAGCGAAGAAGGCCACCGAGTGGGGTGTAGACATATCATATAGCGCGTATACCGCTCTGCGGACAGGAAATAGGAGTTATTGCCTTAACAATGGCGAGGATTTGGAGATTCTACGCCGATCCATTAACGAACTAGTAAAAATGAAGAAACACGATACCCATTTAGTTAACCCAGCGCTTACGCTCAAGGATACTCTAAGATTCTTTGAACGAGGAAATATGCCGAATTGTCAGGCAGGCATAAGATTTCTTGTTGTAATGCCGGACGGTAGCCTGGTTCCCTGTTCACTACATCGAAGCAAATTCGCTACTCAAAAAGAGATGATAGAAGGTTTTTCCCGAACCAACCAGTGCGATAGTTGTTACGTCGCTATAAGAGCTTATAGTGAGATGTCCCTTCTTAGTCACACGAAAAATCTCCACAAGTATATACGGCAAATGGTTTTCCGCTGATGGGTATTTAGTAACCATTGCCTCAGCACTGGATAACTGCATAGTGATCGGGCTTAAAGATGAGACTTAGATTGTTGCCCGTGGGAT
>JBFEMR010000096.1:0-2468 GCA_041551495.1 Dehalococcoidia bacterium | reverse complement strand
TAGAATGAGAATAGCAGCAGGCATTATATTGATAATCTTGGGCGTGTTGAATGTACCCGGTCTGCTTGTTTTGAGGGGGTTGGTTCTTAGTTTGATTTTTTCTCATATACCCATATATGTGGTACCCGGTATACTACTAGCAATTGTTCAGGCTCCATTTTTTATTACTGGTGGGATTTTCTGCCTTAGGAGAAAATACTGGAGAGTATGCTTGGCTTCGGCTTCATTTGCAGTTTTGGTTGGGGTTTCTGGGTTGGTGACGGTATTATTGAGTCGCTATGTTTTCGAGGGTTGGAGTGATTGGAATATGGCTCGGGTTCTGGTTTTGCTCCTTGCGGAGGTCATCGCAGTAATATTTATTGTGCACACGAAAAAAGAGTGGCAAGAAATTTCGGATTTAGTGGATGGGAATGATGTTTCTGATGGTGATTAACCCTTGTTCTTGCCAAGACAAGGTGATAGCTTTGAAAAAGGAGGCAAGCGGTTGCCGCCTTTTCTACCGCCTATATGGGGTTCAGGTGGTCGGAGGTTCAAATCCTCTCACCCCGATTCTGAATTCTTAGGTACTTCCAGCGAATTGCTGGCTCGGTTATGGGCGAAATGGCATGAAGGTCTTACTGCTGAGCGTCCACATTACATGCTGATGTGCAATCTCATTAAGTAACTTGCGCCAAACACACCATAAACTTAAGAGGTCACAAAACGTCTTTCAGTTAACGGCTGTAAAAGTAGACAACTATGTCTTCTTGATTATTTTCTTGCTTTCTTCGATAAATTTAGGGTCATTAACCTGATCATCCGTATAACCATGCACTTCCTTTACGTGCTTTTTCCCTTTTGCGAGCACTTCTTCTTCCGTGTCACCTCTGGCAACGAAATCGCAAGCTATTCCCGCATCCCGACAAGCTAATGTGTAGGCCATTTCTTCCCCTCCTTAATTGGTTATTGCTTCAATCTTAGCAATTTGCGTATTGAGAAGTCATAAAGTTCATGGTGGAGAAATTACAAATTCATAACATTTTGAGGATAATATGCCTATCGGGAGATTACATGTTCCGCCTTCTCGGAACATAACTTGATGAATCCCTGTGTAATATAATTAATCGCAAAATTGTTAGTTTTAGCTAACGTACGAACTCTTGAGTGCTGACTGTGAAACCGAATAAGGGACTTGTTTTATTGTCTAGCAGAGCATTTGACCTCTCCAGTTTATGTCTGCTAGCATTTTTCTCGGAAAGGAGGCAAGCGGTTGCCGCCTTTTCTACCATCTATAAGGGGTACAGGTCTTAGGGTAAACCTAAGACCTAATAGTTTATGAACTTATGGTCAAAGAATATTGAAGGAACACCTTGAATCTGAGCAGTAGTGTTTTATAGTATAAGCGATAAAGAGCAGTAAATTCTCAGTACAATGATGAGGAGGACAATAATATGGCAATCAATTTTGAACAGGAAAATACGGTTCTAAGATTGTGGCTGCTGTTACGCCGAGTGGGCGATAAGCTTATACGTTGTCAAGATTTATTGTTTAGCAAATCCGGACTTACTACGGAACAGTGGGGATTGCTTACAGCTCTTAAGTCCCGAGGACCTTTAAGACCGAGTGACCTAGCCAAACTTCTAGAACGTACCCCAAACAGCATGAGTATGCTTATCGACCGTATGGTTAAGGCTGGTTTGGTCACAAGAAAAAGGGACAGGAAGGACCGTAGAGTAGTGACTGTGTCCTTTACAGAGAAGGGGAAGATAGCAGTTGAACCGGCAGTTTTAGCGGGTTGGGAGTTCATACATGAGATTCTGTCAGCGCTAACAGACAACGAGCAGCGTGATTTAGCAAATTCGCTTGAGACAATAAAATGTGAGTTAGATAGTTACCTGGACCCAGAAATGGATAGGACGGAGATTCTCAGAAACAGTCTTACAACTACCCCTGATTTATACAAACGGATGCGGAAGAATCTTCTTCCCCCAGGCTATGAAACGAAACGTGCGGCGGAAAAGAGAACCGGGAAAAGCGTTGCAGGTAGACTCTAGGGGTCGTCAGCGAAACAACGCTGCGATTTGACGTGCTCGATTAATTATTGTTACTCTAATTCAAGAAGGAGGCAAGCGGTTGCCGCCTTTTCTACCGCCTATATGGGGTTCACGTGGTCGAGGTTTCAAAATTCGCAAATCTTTGATAAGCCACTTATGATAATCGATTAAAAGGTCATTGAAAGGGAAAGATCTATTGTATAACAAGGTAAGGAATACAATCATCATCACTAGTACTGATTTTCAGGACGGAGGTATGATACCAGCTAGATACACTTACGACGGAGAGAACATTTCTCCTTGTATTAATTGGCAAGGGACTCCAAAAAATACTAATAGTCTGATAATAATTATGGAGGACCGTGATATACCAATGCCGCAGATTCGTTTATTCACTTGCGTTCATTGGATTGTATATAACATTTCTCCAGATAT
>JBFEMR010000095.1:0-2532 GCA_041551495.1 Dehalococcoidia bacterium | reverse complement strand
TTTCTTGTTCATTCAGTTTATTTTGCTGAATCTATCGTAAAACTTGCCGATATTGCTTGCGCTATGACTTGAGACGCTTTAAAGGGGTTACCTGATGCTTTTGACGAGGATATACATATCTTACGTCCTCATCAAGGGCAACTATGGTTTCAATTACAGAAGAATCCTTTTCCATAGCTACAGAGCGAGGCTCATAATGTGTAAAATCACTGCTGGCGATGATTATTAAATTATCGCCAGCCTGAGAAATGGCTTTCCCCACCGCCCGAGCTGTTTCTATATCTTGAGCCAGCATACTTATGGGAACAATTTTTATTTTCTTATAGAGATGCTGGAGCCATGGTAATTGTACTTCAATACTGTGCTCATATATATGAGCAGTCTCATCTACTTTGATCCCCTCCCCCGAAAGTCTTTGGGCAAGCTCTTTGTTTATCTCCATTTCACCCAAGGGCGTGTTCCAGCTACCTCCGGACCATAAAGAGACAGGATACCCGTATCCGGTGTGGTTGGGACCAAGTATCACTGCGGTGTCGAAGACTCCATCGTCGGCAAGTTCCTTATAAGCATGGGCTGCTATTGGTCCAGAGTAATAGTAGCCGGCATGCGGAGCCACGACAGCCACTATCTCCCTCAGCCCTTTGCTATTTACTCGGGGTATTGCTCCCGGCCCAAGTTCATGTTTGTAGCACCATTCAATTTGGTCTTCCAATTCTTTGGCAGTACCGGCATAAAACATACCGGAAACGGCAGGTTTTCTTATCTGCATGAGATACCCCTGAAGGCAAGACTATACCTTAGGCTCCACCTTTTTTCCTTTTCTTGGTCTTCTTCTTGACGTCCTTAGTCTCTCCCTTGGTCTTCTCTTTGCTCTCCTCTGTGCGCTTCTCTAGCTCCAGCCTGGCTTGGTCACGGTACCAGCGGTGTATCTCGTCTAGAGCCGGCGGGAAAATACTGAATACCTCTGTATCACTGGAAAATTGCACTGAGTGTCCCTCTCTAATGAATAAAAGTCCAGCCTCATCATCTTGAAGTGTCTCGCTTATTTTTGTAGCTATAAATTCATTTCTCCGTTTAGTCGTCTCAGCATAAAATTCAGTAACTTTATTTGCCACCTTATCGCTTATAAAACCAAGCATCAGGCATCTCTGCCAGTCCATCGCCTCTTCAAATAATTCCCTTTCTTCAACTGCTTCTAATATGGCACCATTATCGCACTGAGTTTTAGCAAGTTGATAACTGCTTGGGTTCAGCCGCTCCATGGTTTTCATACCATCTTCACCAGATTGAAAGATTGATTCATGGTAAATCCGATTTACCTTCCCTATCTTCGATGTTAAATTTGTCAGCTGTTCTGCCACCTGTTGCCAATAGCGGTTACATTTTTCTTTATATTCGCCGAGGGTTTCCTGACCTGAATATATTAAGGGCACGAGGTAAAGCTTCTTTCCTCGTTTGAATTGCTCGGCTTCGGGCTTCTCTATTTTACCTAATTGCTCTACCATGGCTGTTTTTTCTCCCGACAACAAGAATTACTTCAGAATCTCAGCGCGACTCGTATTTGAATAGAAAAGAGCGGATCAGATTTTCCATCAGTGCTACTCATCAGGTTCCCCTTCTTTTCCCCAATTCTGCATCATCTTCTTAACTTGCTGGGCAAGTTCGGGATCCTCCTTGAGACGTTGAGTAAATACGGGGCAGCTCTGAAGAATCATCTCCTGACTCATAGAAGCCATATTCTCCATAACTTGGTCCAGTTCTGTTTTTGCCTGTTCAGGTAGACTTGCTCCCTGCATCGCTATCCTGAATTGCGCGATATCATCAATGCTAACTTGAACCGGAGTCAAGCAGTTTTTATACCAGGGGCACTCCTTACATCTAATGAGCGCCGTGACCTCATCCAAAATATCGCCCATTTTAATCCTCCTAGTTAATGCAATTTTAACACTTTCCCTTTATATAAAGAAAATTGAGTTTCCTTGAGGCTCGTTATTTATCACTACGGGTCATTATCATACCGTCTGGGCACAAGCCAAGAGACTTGCCATCGTAATCTTTTGGATGAATATGATATTACCGCGTATTACTTGCGATGGCATTCTGGGATAGATCCTGGAATTGCGAAAGATCCATAGGCTAAAAGCCTGGCCCTGATGGCACTTGTATTTTACTAATTTATTACTTGTGTTATAATAGATCGGCGCCAGTGACAGCAGGTACCGTAGGGGTTTAAATGATTTGCCTGCCGAGGTTTAAGGCTTACCCTGTGTTCATTGGCACAGGGATTTTTATTATAGTATTCCCCTTTCATTACAGGAGGATATTAAGAGAGGGCAGAAATGTTAAGAGAAAAGAAAGTACAGATAGTAAGCAATCTAGTCGAAAACTTGTCGAAGAGTACTATTATCATCGCCACTAATTACCGTGGACTGCTTGCTAAGCAAATGGCTGAGTTGCGTAATGCATTGGCAAAAGAAGGTATCGAGTATCATGTAGTTAAAAACAATCTGCTTTTTCGTGCCGCCGATAATA
>JBFEMR010000094.1:0-2538 GCA_041551495.1 Dehalococcoidia bacterium | reverse complement strand
TTACCCCGTTCTTTTTTGGGCAAGGCATCAAGCTCACCTTTATCTCTTCTATTTTCTAAACGAACTAAGTGGTCGATCCGAGCTTGTATGACCGTGAAGTTGGTTAACATGCCACCTAACCATCTTTGATTAACATAGCTCATACCACACCTCACAGCCTCTTCTTCTATGGTCTGCTGTGCCTGTTTCTTGGTACCGACAAAAAGAATACTTTGCCCCCGAGCTGATAAATCTTGAGCAAATGCACAGGCTTTTTCAAGCATAGTTACTGTCTGTTCCAAATCGATGATGTGGATACCATTACGCTGGGTGAAAACATATTTTTTGGCTTTGGGATGCCAATAGCTCGTATGGTGACCGAAGTGAGCACCTGCCTCAAGCAACTGTTTTAATAAAGCATTGTCTATCATGATTACAATTTCAAATGATGCTAATCAGTAAAACAGTATAATGTAGCATGACTGGTTTGGATAATGCAACAATAGATTTATCCAAGTGTCTTTTAGTTGACAGAGAATTTCCCCTTATCTATACTATTGAGCCGAAATTGTAGCTAGAAGTTGTCCGAGTAGCTCAATGGTAGAGCAACCGACTTGTAATCGGTAGGTTAGTGGGTTCGAATCCCCTCTCGGGCTGGGTTTTTCACATATTTTGTGATAAGATTATATTGCGGAGGGGTGCCGGAGTGGTTAATCGGAGCAGACTGTAAATCTGCCGCCCTTACGGGCTGCGTGGGTTCGAATCCTACCCCCTCCACCATAATTTTCGCAAGCCCATATACATCACCGGTAGAGCGCATTCTTGGTAAGTGTAGCGTATAATCACTGATAGGCGCACGATAGCTTATCTCGATACTCTTGCCAGTATTTGATTCCTACTTTTTTCGACTCTCATCTACACCAGCCACCTTGCCAGCCTCAATAGATGATATAATCTGTTCTCGAAGATCACTCACTGCACCGGGGGAATGAGGAAGCAGTATCGTATTGGTTCGAGAATTCCTCCCAACATCGGTAAGCATATCGTAGTATTGAGTCATTAAAACCAGAGTCATCACCGATTCAGCTTCCACACCTAAAGCATCACTAGCATCCTTTACTGACTCTCTGAGACCGGCAACAATGGCTATCCTTTGCTTTGCAATACCTTCACCAGATAGTTCCTTGCTCCTGGCATCAGCTTCGGCTTCCTTAATCACGATAATCTTTTTAGCTTCTCCTTCGTGCTCAGCAGCAACTCTAAGACGCTGTTGCCTATTTATTTCATTCATAGCATCTGCAACGCCCTTATCTGGCTGGATGTCATTAACCAGAGCACGAACTAACTTATATCCATACTCACTCAGCCTCTCATGAAGACTATCCTCAATTTCTTTAGCAATCTCTTCCTTGTTTTCAAATACTGAGTCCAAGGTCATCCCGGGAACCTTTGCTCTCACGTTATCAAATATCCAGGATTCCATCTGAGCTTGTGGATTCGTAAGCCTATAGAATGCATCCCAAACCTTATCTTCCCCATCAACAAAGTACTGAACCGCGATAAGTAAGTCTACAAAAACATTATCATTGGTTTTGGTTTTTATACTCACATTAAGTTCCTGCACTCTAATAGAAACTCTACCAGCCACTCTATCCATTATAGGAACTTTAAGATGAATACCGGGACCAACGACCCTGCTAAACTTTCCCCATCGCTCAATAAGGGCATATGTCTGCTGCCTGACCACAAAAATCGCCAAAGCTATAAGCAATATTGCAAAAAGTGTACCAAGAACAATTCCAACAATCATTACATATCACCTCCTACTTTATTATATCTCGCTAGAAATACATGTCAATAACCTCGTTCTAGATAAAGATAAATTTATGCCTCAGCGTGAATTAGAGGATATGTGGATTGGTGTTTACAGAGCTGTCAAGCCTTATATTCAAGCTGTTGATGATGTTGCTGCTGCTACTCGGTACATTGGGAATTGTTTGAATATGCAATCGTATCGTGTGCATAAGTATATTATTTGCGCCAGGTGGGTGTTTACAGGTTGAGTAGGCTTCTCTAGGTGGTTCAAAAAGGTGTTTGGGATCTATTCACCAGGGGAGATGTTGGTTGAGTTAGCGAAGATGCGCAAGGAAGAGCGAGAAGATAAAACGTCGTTTGGGTTGTAGTTACGGGAAAAGAAACAGCGTAAAGGAAAAAATCAAAATGTTATAATAATGCAGAGATAAAATAAAGTAAGGGAGATAACTAGAATGAGAAAAGCAGCAGGTATCATATTGATAGCCTTAGGTGTGTTGCTTCTGTGCTTTCTGATTGATGCTGTGGTTGTATTTGGCATTGGTATCTTTCTTGAACCTTTCTACCCTATGACCATTGAAGGTATCATGATGGGAGTCCTTCTGATAGTGTTAGTTGTTTCTGCTGCGTTTTATATTACTGGTGGAATTCTGTGCCTTAGGAGAAAATGCTGGATAGTATGCTTGGCTTCGGCCTCGTTTGCGGTTTTACATTCGGTTTTCTATTCAGGGGTGTCGCTATTAGGTA
>JBFEMR010000093.1:0-2597 GCA_041551495.1 Dehalococcoidia bacterium | reverse complement strand
TTATCCTGGTCTCATAAAATACAACCCCGACCAGACTCGTACCTATTGGGGAAATGAAAGCCACCCTGCCCTTTATTTCTTCGTCAGGTAGGGCATCTAACAGGATATTTGCCTCCTGATTCAGTTCCACGATGGAAATATCTATTTCATCAATAGAGCCGCGCATCTCTATACCGCTGGTGCCAACCAAAGTTATTGCAGGAGCAGCCATTGTCGCCGCCGAGACTTCTTGTCCTTCAGATATAGTGATGTCACCGACCACGCCATCAAAGGGAGCCACTATTTCCGCCTTCTCCAGGTTAAGTTCTGCCGATTCCAGGCTGAGTTCCGCCATTTCTAGATTTAGTTCTGCTATCTCGAGATTTGCTCTGGCTGTGTCCTCGTCCAGCACCATCGACCCGGTTAATAATCCCATAATGTCCTCCAGGAACTCCAATCCCTCGGGTGCCTCCCAACCATCTTCAGCCGCGTCCTTGGCTTTTTCATATTGTAAGTCAGCCATCTTTACCTGTTCTTCTGCTATTTCTACCTGCAACTCAGCTATCTCTACGCTTTTTTCCAGAGATGGCGCATCAATCCTGGCTAATACTTGGTCTTTTGTCACATTATTGCCTTCCTCCACCAGCACCTCTGTCACTGTACCCGTCATGCCGAAGAATAAATACGCCTTGTCGAGCATCTGTAAATTGCCATCCACAATCACGCTTTTCACTATGTCGCCGCGGCTAACATTAAAAGTCGATAATGTATCTTTAGAGCCTCCGCCCCTGGTAAATACGACGCCGAGCACTATACCAACGACAACCAGGCAGATTACCATTATTAGTATTCGCCTTTTTTTCATTCTTCTGTGTACCTCTCTCTATTTTGATAAACTACTCATTATAGCGCAAATCTATGTTTTCGGGTAAAGAAAGCGCACCAAATATTTACGCCGGGACATTAACTTGCTTTGCCTTCACTCTTTACTCCGGCACTGGCTGCCTTACTTTCCTGGACCAGCTTGGCAACTTCATCTAGCCGGCTGCTCATGAAGTTCAGCATCTCTTCTGCTGCCTCAGCTTTAATAAAGATAAGTCCCCGCCCGCCAAAATGACCGAAAACCAAGAGCTTGCTGCCGGTTTCTATGCCCAGCTCTTTACGGGCCTCCACCGGTATCACCAACTGCCCCCGTGGCCCGAGCACAGCTGTGCCAAAACACCTTCCTATTACACGCAT
Source organism: Dehalococcoidia bacterium (assembly GCA_041551495.1). GTDB lineage: Bacteria > Chloroflexota > Dehalococcoidia > GIF9 > AB-539-J10 > RBG-13-51-36. The sequence goes on along the minus strand of JBFEMR010000093.1, from coordinate 1,379 downwards.
ATGCATTTGTTCCATTCTCACCTCCTATGCAAACAAGATTAGTATTTTATGATTTATCTTACTAATATGTCAAGTACCATTAATCTGACAAACCGATAATCATGTAACCAGGGAGTTTTGTAGTTAGTCTTAACCTCGTTACAAGCAAGTGTAAAACCATGTATTGCTCACGGTGAGTGAGTCGACCTATTAATAGCAGTTGCGATAAAATTGGGTTGATAAACAATCTCCGAATTCCAGGCGCAACCCACTATGAAAAAACTTATTGAAGGAGCCGGTAAACTGGGGATAGAGTTCAATGCCAGGCAGATAAAGCAATTTGAACTCTACTACCGGGAGCTAATCGAATGGAATAAAAAAATGAACCTCACGGCTATAACGGATTATTCCTCGGTACAGGTAAAGCATTTCCTAGACTCCCTGACCGTTACCCTGGCTTTTCCTCAGGAAGAAATGGAAAGACCGGATTTCGATATCATAGACATAGGCACAGGCGCTGGCTTTCCGGGAGTACCGCTTAAAATTCTTATGCCTCAGCCCAGGCTGGTACTAATCGAACCGACAACAAAAAAGACGGCTTTCCTCCGCCACATCATCGACAGGCTAGAGCTGGAAAATATAGAAATTTTGAATAGCCGCGCTGAAGAAGCAGCTCACCTATCGCCCTACCGTGAGCAATTTGCCCTGGTTCTGTCCCGTGCTGTTGCCTCGCTGCCTGAGCTAGTAGAATTGACTCTCCCCTTTTGCCGGATCGGGGGAAGGTTTATCGCTCAGAAGAAAGGGGATGTCGATGAAGAGGTAAACGGGGCAAAAAAAGCCATTGCAACTCTGGGAGGAAAACTAAACCAGATAAAGAAAATAGAATTGGACGAATTCGATGATGCGCGGTATCTGGTAATTATTGATAAAATACACCCGACACCAAATAAATATCCCCGTCGTCCCGGAATGCCAAAACGACGGCCGATAAAGGAGGTTAATAAAGATGTGGAGTAGGAGATCCCGAAGGTTTTACTTTGGTCTTCCCCCTTTCGGTTTCTATTTCCATGGGTTCAAGCCTTTTCCCGACAAGAAGGAGTACGTGGAGACGCTCGAGGAGTATAAGAAAGACCTGGAAGAGGAACTAAAGGAAGTGGAAAAAGAAATCGAAGAGATTAAAAAGAACCTCTAGCCAAGAAACCCGTAACAGGCAGAGATTTATTTGAACGAATGCCTGAAGATATTCGAAGGCTGATTCAAAGCCAGGCAGACTTTATCGTCAGTCAACAGCTTCCTTCCGGAGCCATTCCCTGGTACCGAGACGGTATTACAGACCCGTGGGACCATGTAGAATGCGCCATGGCTTTAGATTTCAGCGGTCAGCCCTGTGAAGCTAGCCT
>JBFEMR010000092.1:0-2636 GCA_041551495.1 Dehalococcoidia bacterium | reverse complement strand
GCCATTGACCAGAGATATAGCTTCATTTCCCCTCTGGTCGTAAAGAACAATTTGCTTGGGGGCAGAGTCCAGAGCAGCTTCAACGAGGCTAGCAGGTAACTTAAGCCGACCACCCTCACCGATCTTACAGCCGGCATTGATAAGCATTTCCAGAGCACCTGCGTGCTCCATCTTGAACCCCACCTTCTCTAGAATCTCCAGAGCAGCCTCATGTATGGCCAGGGCTTGCTCGCGATTCAATACTTTTAATCGAGGTTGGAGAGTGGATATCTCTTTTTGTTTCATAATTCACTCCGTTCAGGTAAAAAATATCTATCTAGGAAATTCCAAGTATATCTTTAGCCTTGGTGACAGCGGAACCAGCATCCGGTCCGTAACAGTCCGCCCCTATTTCCCGTGCATACTTGTCAGTAACAGGTGCACCGCCAATCATGACCTTAACTTTGCCCCTGATGCCAGCCTGCTTAAGTGCCTCTATAGTTATTCGCATTGACGGCATGGTGGTGGAGAGTAGTGCTGACATAGCCACAATATCTGGTTCTACCTCGTGCACTTTTTCAACAAAGCGCTCCGGAGAAACATCTACTCCAAGGTCAACTATGCTGAACCCTGCACCTTCCATCATCATAGAGACCAGATTCTTGCCAATGTCATGTAAGTCACCCTTGACCGTACCGATAAGCACTTTTCCTTTGGAGGTAATATCACCTTCTTGGAATAACGATTCAAGCAGCTTCATACACTCTTGCATGGTCTTGGCTGAGCGCAACATTTGAGGGACAAACAACAGTCCTTTGGAAAATCTCCTGCCCACTTCATCCATAGCAGCAATAAGTCCTTTATCGAGAATATCCTGGGCATTATTGCCGGAATCCAGGGCTTTCTGGGTTTCCGCTGTCGCTGAATTTATATCCCCCTTAATCACGGCTTCAGACAATGCTTTCAAGTCACTCATTTTCAACCTCCTCGGATTTATCTTTACTTATATTAAATAGAATTATTATTTATCTGAAATACGACCCGTCTGATATGCTGTAATAAAGTTCTCGCAGTACTCGTCACGATTGAGAAGCATTTCAACAGCCAGGAGAGTCGCTATAAGTTGCTTATCCATCGGGTCTAAAATTACGGCCGACAGACCGTGGGAGAGGCAAAGGGATAGAAAATTACGATTGATCAGGCGACGGGACGGGAGCCCAAAAGAGATGTTGGAAAGCCCACAAATGGTGTTTACTCCAGGGAAATCGTTCATTATTCTTGAAATAGCCCCCAGTGCGGCGAGACCCATCCCCGTATCTACGGAGATAGGCTGTATCAGGGGGTCTACATAAATCTTTTCCAGAGGAATGCCTGCAGCAGTTAATCTCTTAATGAGTTCTGCTCCGACCTGCACTCTATCTTCGACGGTAGTCGGCATTGCCATTTCTGCCATACAAAGAGCAACTACGTGACAGGGTTTAGAAGTGACTACGGGAAGAAGAGCCTGGAAGCGTCCTGTCTCAAGAGAAATAGAATTGATTATTGGTTCACCTTTGTGGTGCTTTATTGCTTCCGCAAGAGCACCCGGGTTTGGGCTATCCAGACATAGAGGCAGGTCTAGCTCGGATTGTATTGTTTCCACCAACCAGCACAGACACTCGGTTTCACGCTCCAGGAAAGTCCCTGCGTTGACATCGATATAATTGGCGCCAGCCTCAGCCTGTTCTCTGGCTACTCTGATTATATAACTGGTATCTCTTTTTTCAACTGCCTCTGCGATACTCCTTCGACTTGTATTTATCTGCTCACCCACAATAATCATTACAACCCCTTCAAGTCCCGGCCATCAAACTGACGTCCATATCGCAGTTTTTTTAACCAGTATTAAAAGCGTAAATGATTGGACTTACGATGTCAATGAGTAATATGGGTATGTGTGTAGAATTTAAGCTAGGTCGCGGGGTTTCAGACTTTACGTTGAAATTAGCAAGTATTCGCAGCCAATAGCTTCTTGCGTAGTCCCTGCGATAATGAAAACCCACTGGAACAAACCGTCAAACTGTAATCACCGTCCAAAAAGTGCAGTTAATTCCTGCAACCTGTCTTTAATTTCATCAGTCAACATTTGCGGCACGAAACGCCAACACCAGTTCCCCTCTGTAGTACCCGGAAGGTTCATCCTGGCTTCGCTGCCCAATCCTAAAACATCTTGCATAGGGATGATAGCTGTATGGGCGACAGACATCAAAGCTAGGCGGATGAAATCCCAATTGATTTCGTGTCCATCTGTGCCAAGATACCTCAAAGTAATCTGCTTCTCTATTTCTTTCTCTTCTCTGCTCTGAGTAGTATCTTCTATTGTGCTACCCCTGAACCAACCAATGGTAGTATTGTTGTCGTGGGTACCAGTGTATACTACGCAGTTTCGGGGATAGCTATGAGGCTTATAATCATCAGCTTTGGGGTCACTGCCAAAGGCAAACTGGAGAACGCGCATCCCCGGAAAACCGAGTTGTTCTCTAAGTGCATCTACATCTGGTGTGATTATCCCTAAGTCCTCGGCAATAATAGGTAGGGCACCTAACGCCTTTTGCACAGCCTCAAAGAGTTCAAGCCCCGGTCCGGAGACCCACCTCCCATTCATAGCGGTGATATCT
>JBFEMR010000091.1:0-2728 GCA_041551495.1 Dehalococcoidia bacterium | reverse complement strand
TGCGCCACCTTCTATCGTTGATCGAAGACCTGTCTTTTAAGCATGTCATCGGCCGGGTTGCCAAGATACTTATCGAACACATTGGTAGTGAAATGGGCCGTGGTCCACGGCTTACACAGCAGGAGATGGCAGCTATGGCGGGTACTGTTCGGGAGGTGGTGGGCAGGTCATTAAAGGAATTAGAAGAAGCAGGCGCAATCAAGTTGGATCGCCACCGCATAATAATTACGGATAAAGAAGCTCTCCAGAAGTTAATAGAGGTGTCTTCTTGAGACAAAAATCACAGACGGATGGCAAGTTTCACTTTAAAATAATGAAAAATGGAGAACGAAACCATTGATTGAGATGCCCGTTATAGAACCCCAAAAATGTAATGGATGTGGATTATGCGTTGGCGTATGCCGTAATAATGCCCTGGCAGTAGTTAATAATGTCATTACCATTATAGAAACAGTAGAGTGCGACTGGTGTACAGACTGCGAACTCGTTTGCACTACTGGAGCTATAATATGCCCGTTTGAGATAATTCTCCAAGAGTCTTAGAAACCAATCAAAAACTCTCATATAATAATTTCACCTGTTCCCCTAACTACTATTTGTATGCGATGTTTGTTATCACGTCGCCATCTCTAAGTGAGATAAAAGTCGCATACAATGAACGCCTCCCTACTTATAATAAGCTTGTTTGAAGAATGCAGTTGCTTGAAAGAAGAATATAAAGGAGGTGAAGATGATTACTGTTTTAGAAAAGGTTAAAGATAAAGGACAAATTTTTCCAGAGGGCTATGAACTGGATTCGGTTGACGAGGAGATTGATGAAGAAGAAATCTCTGCTTCAGAGATTTTTGCCCAAAAGCAAAAATTGACTTTTGACGAGGACTCGTTGGACCTGTATCTAGGTGAAGTGGGGCAGAACCCTCTTCTCAATGATGAAGAGACAAAAATGCTGGCGAGCCATATTGAGGACGGAAAGCACCTTGCAGGACTTAAAAAATATTCGATTTCTCATCATGGTGGTCAGGCGTCGGGAATTGATTTGTTAACAGAATTGGTGTCGCGCCTGGCTCGAGCGCAGCCGCTTTTTGAAGCCCTCTACCGGTATCTTGAACTTCCTTCAAACTTGATGATAGCAAGTAAGGTATCACACACAGATCTACGTCGTGCAATTGATGGCAAGATTGATCAATACTTGTCTAATGCTATAGCTGAAGTTATCGGTATGAGTCAGACCAGAGTTGATAGGAGTTTGATTGAATTCTCACTGGACAGCCGACTGATACCGTGGCATATAGTAGCAGAGGCAGGCCAGAAAGATTCCTTGTCTGAATTTGAGTATGTGGTGCGTTCTTCGGAATTTCTTGACAAACTGGAAGAACGTCACGCGGAGATTGTTAAGCATTTTGAACAAATAAAAGAAAGGGCACACGAGGCAACTAATCGAATGATTCGAGCCAATTTACGTTTGGTCATAAGCGTTGCCAAGGGACGCATGGATTGGGGCGTCCCTCTACCCGATCTTATCCAGGAAGGTAATATTGGGCTAATGCAGGCTGTGCAGAAATTTGACCATCGCAGAGGATATAAGTTTAGTACCTACGCTATGCCCTGGATCTGGCAAGCAGTCAACAGGGCAGCCAATGACCAATCGCGTATTGTTCATCTGCCAGGACACGTAGTTGATGATTTAACGAAGCTATTGCGTGTAAAGAATAACCTGCCTCAGAAGCTTGGTCGGCAGCCAAATGAGAAAGAACTGGCTTCCGAGACAGGATTGGCGTCGGATAAAATAGAATCACTGCTTAAGATGATTGCAGGCGTCCCCGTTTCTTTAAACAAACCCGTAGGAGAAGATGGAAGCGAAATCGGTGATTTCATTGCAGACCAGACAACTGTGCAGCCCGAGGAGCAATCCAACGAAATCTTGCTCAAGGAAGAGTTGAGTAAAACATTGGAGTCATTGACACCCCGAGAGAGACGTGTCATTGAGTTGAGGTATGGGCTGAACGATGAATACAGTAGGACCCTCGCAGAAGTTGGCACAGAGTTAGATCTCAGCAAGGAGCGAATACGTCAGATTGAAAAGGAAGCACTGGCTAAGCTGCGCCACCCGAGTCGCAGTCGAGAACTGATAGGATATCTCGGATGATAGTTTATTACATCCTTTAGACGTGTCATGCTGTGCGACTTTCTAATCTACAATAAGTAATAGATAGTCTCTGGTGCTAGCCTCATAATTTTGCAGCTACACGAGGAGAAGTAATAACCTCTTGACGAGAGGATTAAATAGCTCATTCACAACAGCCGGGTTCACCGGGATGCCCGCAACAGTTCTGCCTCTTAATGATCTTGATTCCCCAGTTGCGCAGAACAAGATATAGCTTCCTATGAAGCGGCATTTGAACCGACATATTTGAAAAGAACGATCGTAAATTTGGCATAGTACCTCCTCAAGCGTCAGGGCAGAGTTCCATCTGACCAGCCCTGTCTTTCCTAAACTCCAGCCTACAAATATTAGTATATCAACCCCCTTACCAATCTACCAAATTTTTTCATTAATTCCGTTTGCATTAGGGAAAGGGTTATATGCATTCGCCCCTTTGTTATGTTTTATCAGTATCGCAAGAGGGGGTACCATGATTTCACAACGAATGAACTACCATGATGATTTATGTTAGAATAAACCTTCGCTAATGAAGATTCTTCGCGAAGTCGTCATAACTGTTATTAT
>JBFEMR010000090.1:0-2803 GCA_041551495.1 Dehalococcoidia bacterium | reverse complement strand
CTTGATACAGAACCGGCTAAGGTCAATGGTCAGCATTATGATGTGGTGTGCAATGGCTGTGAACTTGGCAGCGGCAGCATAAGAATTCACAACCGGCAGCTTCAAGAAAGAATATTCGGTCTTCTTGGTTACAGCAAAGAAGATATGGAAAGCCGCTTTGGAGGTTTCTTGGAGGCACTGGAATACGGAGCGCCGCCCCATGGCGGTATTGCAATAGGTCTTGACCGTTTAGTGATGCTATTGGCCCGGGAATGGAGTATAAGGGAGGTTATTGCTTTCCCGAAAAATCAAAACGCCGTTGACATGATGCTGGACAGCCCTGCATACGTTAGTAAACAGCAACTTGATGAGCTGAACCTTAAGCTGAAGCACGAGTTTCTTCATACTTAATAAGAGGAAATAATAATTGAAAGTAAGCACAGAGAGTTTAGGTAATTGTCAGACAGCCCTTACTATTGAAGCTGAGAAAAGCGAGCTAGATAAATCGCTGGATGAGGCTTATCATCACCTGGTTAAAAGAGTGTCCGTTCCTGGTTTCCGCAAAGGAAAAGCACCGCGAGATATTCTGGTACAGCACATAGGAAAGAATAATTTGTTGGAAGATGCTTTGGACCATCTTATACCACAGCTCTATAAACAAGCGATTGAGTCTCAGCAACTTGAACCCATAGCCCAACCACAAATAGAAATTACTCAAACTGAGCCCGTGATTTTTAAAGCTGTAGTATCTCTCGAACCTGAAGTTAAACTTGGTGATCATAATAAAATAAAGCTGGAACCTGCCCCTGCGATAAAAATCGAGGAGGAAGAAATTTCTGCAGCCATGGAAGAAGTTAGAGAAAGGCAAGGGGCATGGGTGCCTGTAGATCGCCCCATTGAGCTAGGTGATTTAGTTACTATGAATATCGAAGCCCATGTTGATGAGAAACCATGGTTGAATCACAAAGACATATTATATGAAGTAAATAAAGATTCACGTTCACCTGTGCCCGGATTTGCTTCTAATTTGCAGGGTATCGAGAAGAATAAAGAAAAGACCTTCAGTTTGATTATTCCTGATGATTACCCAGTCAAAGAAATGAGTGGTAAGGAGGGAACTTTCAAGGTCGCCATTACCGAGATCAAAGAGAAACAGTTACCCGAGCTTGACGACAAGCTGGCTCAGGGTGCTGGCTATGATAACCTTGAGGATATGAGGAAGAAGATTGCTGATGACTTAACAACAAGAGCTGAAGTCAGAAATCGCCTGGAGTTGAGGCAAAAAGCACTTGACTCTCTGGTGGAAATCAGCGAAGTGAATTATCCACCTATTCTGGAGGAAGAAGAAATAAACGGACTTCTCAGAGATCAGGCACAACGCTTTGGTTTCAGAGAAGTAGCCGATTATCTGGAAAAGGCCAATAAAACAGAAGAAGAAATTAAACAAGAACTACGCCCTATAGCTAAAAAGCGACTTGTTCAAGGTCTTGTTTTGGGGAAATTAGCCGAGAAAGAAAAGATTGAAATTAATGCTTCAGAAGTAGATAATAAAGTAGATGAAATTGCTAATGACGCTGAGGATAAAGAAAGGGAAAAGACAAGACAATTCTTTTCACTACCCCAGGTTAAGCAATCAATTGAACAATCTTTGCTCACTCAAAAAACAATGGACCGATTGTTACAAATAGCCATTGGCGGTGAAAATATGACAAAGGAGGAATGATGGAAACAATATCTCAGGTTGTAATTCCTACAGTGACGGAGACCAGTGCTCGAGGAGAGCGTATTTTTGATATATATTCACTACTGCTTAGAGAGAGAATCGTCTTTTTAGGCACACCGATCAATGACCAGATAGCCAATCTTATTATCGCCCAACTCCTTTACTTAGAGAGGGAAGACCCGGAAAAGGATATTAATCTATATGTCCATTGCCCGGGTGGTATTATCAGCGCTGGCTTGGCTATTTACGATACCATACAGATTCTTCGCTGTCCTGTGTCCACTATTTGTGTTGGTTTGGCGGCTAGCATGGGTACCGTGCTTCTTTGCGCCGGAACCAAGGGCAAAAGGTATGCTTTGCCGAATTGCACCATACATCTACACCAAGCTGCCGGTGGTGCTCAAGGTCAGGCAGCCGATATTGAAATTGCAGCCAGAGAAATAATGAGGATACAGGAAACGATACGTAATATCTTAGCTAAGCACACCGGTCAACCGGTGGAAAAGATTGCCCATGATACAGACAGAGACTTCTACCTGAGTGCCGAACAAGCAGTGGAATACGGTATAGTAGACGAAATACTTAGCAAACCGGCAAAGAAATAAAATAGATGCATTGTGATTAACATCGATGCAGGGATTGGGTGAATTAGTCGAGTAAAAATAGGCTGCCGGGAAGAACAAAGGATTCTCTTAGCTTTTAACTGGTGGGATGATAGCTGGGATACCAAACTGGATAGAAGTAGTTACTACATTTAATGTCGCGAATGAGGCATTTGGTGGGTTGGGCAAAGCAGGTTTAATTACTATCATCGTTGTTTCAATAATTGCTATCGTTGCCCTTGTATGGATTTTCCGTGAGACCGGAAGGCGAGAGTAAATGATCTCCGTTAGCCCAGTTTGGCAGCTTCATCCATCCTGTATCCGTATTCGGGCATTTCCCTACCGTCTACATATACTATTCTACCATCCATTTGTACACGTCCCTGTGCTATTAAATCGTGCACAGCAAACGGATAGATTTTGTAGTCACCTGCTACTTTCAGCGCCGCTTGTAGGTTTCTACATATAAGCCCCATCATTCTGAATAATTCTTCCCCCG
>JBFEMR010000089.1:0-2862 GCA_041551495.1 Dehalococcoidia bacterium | reverse complement strand
GTTCTGGCTACCAAGGCACCAGTGATTATAGCCCCAGCTATGGAAACCAATATGTATAATAATCCAGTCACGCAGGATAATTTATCCAAGCTAAAAGTTCGAAACTTTGTGATTATCGGTCCAGCCACAGGCTGGTTAGCATCGGGTAAAGAAGGTCTGGGGCGACTTGCCGATATCAATGATATTATAAGAAATATCCACCAAGTAGTGGAGAGAAGTGAAAACCTGGCCGGCAAACACATCGTGGTTACCGCCGGTGGTACTCAAGAGCTCGTTGACCCGGTTCGATATATCAGCAACCGTTCCTCGGGGAAAATGGGGTATGCCCTGGCTGAAGCTGCCCGCGACCGGGGAGCAAAAGTAACATTGATCACAGCACCCGTCTCGCTACTAGAACCTGAAGGCGTCGAATTAGTCAAAATCAATACTGCGCAGGAAATGCTTCAAGCAGTAGAGAAAGCAACTCGACAAGCTGATGCCCTGGTCATGGCGGCCGCCGTAGCCGATTACCGTCCGGCCAAAGTAGCCAAAGATAAGATTAAAAAAGGGGAGTCAGGATTGACCTTAAGGCTGGAATGCACCCCGGACATATTAGGCAGTATCAAAGGAAATTTAATTAAGGTGGGCTTTGCTGCCGAAAGCGGTAACCTGGTGGAAAATGCTAGACAGAAACGAAAGCAAAAGGGGCTCGACTTTATCGTGGCTAATGATGTTACAACCAAAGATAGTGGATTTGGAACTGACACTAATCGAGTAACCATAATTGACCGACAAGGTAAAGTTGATAGCTTGCCGCTTATGCCGAAACGAGAGGTGGCAGACAAGGTTTTAGATAAGGTAGCGAAGCTCCTTCGAAAACAAAAATCCCAAAAATCAAACAAGCCTTGAATTTGTTCAGATATCGATATTCCTTACAAATTTTCTACAACTGACAGCAAATAGATAAGACAGGTTTAAATTTAATGTCCGAAGTACCTAAAGCTTATGAGCCAGGTAAGATAGAAAAAAAGTGGTATGATTTCTGGCTCAAGCACGGCTATTTTACCCCCGAAATAAATCCTAAAAAGAAGCCTTTCGTTATTATCATGCCACCTACCAATGTTACAGGCGAACTCCATCTAGGCCATGCTTTGACCGCCACGGTAGAGGACATTATGGTCAGGTGGCACAGGATGAAAGGAAACCCTACCCTGTGGTTACCAGGTACGGACCATGCCGGCATAGCGACACAAGTGGTTGTGGAGCGGCAACTGGCTAAACAAGGGCAAACTAAGGAAGAGATTGGTAGAGAGAAATTCACTAGCTTAACCTGGGAATGGGCTAATAAGAACCGAAAGGACATTAGATATCAACATCAACTACTGGGAGCTTCTTGTGATTGGACAAGGGAGCGGTTTACCCTAGATGATGGCCCGAGCAAAGCAGTCCGCACTGCATTTCTCCGTCTGTATAACAAGGGGTTAATCTACCGTGGGGAGCGTATGATAAACTGGTGTCCTCGCTGCCGAACCGCCCTCTCCGACCTTGAGGTAGAACATAAAGATATCGTCGGACACCTTTATTATATTCACTATCCTTTAACCGAAAGCGAAGGCTTTGTTACCGTAGCTACTACCAGGCCGGAAACCTTTTTCGGCGACACGGCTGTGGCGGTGAATCCTGAAGACAAGAGATATAAAAAACTCATAGGCAAGTATGTCAAACTACCTATTATAAATAAGGAAATCCCTATAATCGCTGATGACGCTGTCGATACTTCTTTCGGCACCGGTGCATTGAAAATAACTCCTGCCCATGACCCCACAGACTTCGAAGTAGCCCAGAGACATGATTTGGCGCTGGTAGATATCATGAACTACGATGCTACTATGAACAGGAACGCCGGGCCCTATCAAGGATTGGAGAGATTTGCCTGCCGAGATAAGGTGTTAGTCGAACTAAAAGATAAAAAACTTCTGGAGAAAATTGAGCCCTATTCTCACTCGGTAGGACATTGTGATCGTTGTCAAACTATGATTGAACCCAGGATCAGCCTGCAATGGTTCGTCCAAACACAGCCCTTAGCTAAACCTGCCATCGAGGCTGTCAGAGATGGCAGAGTTACTATACTTCCAGAACGCTTCGCCAAGATATATTTTGACTGGATGGAAAATATCAGGGATTGGTGTATCAGCAGACAACTATGGTGGGGACATCGCATCCCGGTATGGTATTGTCAGGATTGTGATGGATTGACCGTATCGGTAGACGAACCTTCAACTTGTATGCACTGTAATTCAAAACAAATCATACAGGATCCCGATGTCCTCGACACGTGGTTTAGCTCGGCGCTATGGCCACATTCTACGCTGGGGTGGCCGGACGATGCTGATGACCTCTGCTATTTCTATCCCGGCTCGGTAATGGAAACTGGCTATGACATCCTTTTCTTCTGGGTTGCCAGGATGATTATGACGGGACTGGAAGATACTGGCGAGATACCTTTCCATACCGTTTATCTTCATGGCTTGATCCGGGATGAGAGTGGAGAAAAAATGAGCAAATTGCGAGGGAATGTCATAAATCCTTCCGAAGCTATAAACAAGTATGGTGTTGACGCTCTGCGATTTGCTCTAACCACTGGGACCACGCCAGGGAATGATATAAATCTGGGTAAAAGTAAATTGGAATCAAGCCGCAATTTTGCTAATAAATTGTGGAATGCCACCAGGTTTATCCTGCGGAGCTTAGATGCTGAACAACTGAAACCTCAGACAACCGAGCTCCAACCGCAGAGAATAGAAGACCAATGGATTGACAGCCAGCTTAACAGGCTTATTAAAAATGTTACAGCACTGATGGAACAGTTCCAATTTGGTGAAG
>JBFEMR010000088.1:0-2862 GCA_041551495.1 Dehalococcoidia bacterium | reverse complement strand
TGTTCGCTTTAATATTCACTGCCACAAAGGCCCCACTAAATTGCTCAATGACGGCTCTGAAATAAAATCCGGGGATAGAATCATAGAATTACATTTGGACAATGCCTGGTTCAAAAGAAGACGTAATCTGTATTTAAGTGTCTTACAATCGCCACAGGAATTTCTCGGTTGCTTTGCTCAAGACCTTCAAATTCTGACTCAGCAGATATCCAGTGGCACATTTGGTGATATTGCTGCGCTGCACGGCAGCACCCTTCTATACGTAGCCGCGAGGCGACTGGGATTTCAAGTTGACGAACTGCCCGATGGTTTATGGAAGAAAGGGGCTCGCTTTTACATGGCTGGTTTAATGCAAGTCTATCATCTGAGGGGAGACGGAGTCTTGGGACTTAGAGGAAAGACTTGGCAGCTAAAAGAAGTCTGGCTTTCTAGAGCAACACTTCTATCCAAGTACAGCTCAAAACATACGTAAATTCGCCAGCATGTCAAAACCAAGTTTGCTAGGCTGAAAACTCTACTTCTAACTCAAGGAGCTGGGGTATGGTTACAAAATCAAAACCTCTTTTCTTCAGGGTTTCAATTAGTAAAGGCAGAGCTTGAAGCATCTGGCTTCGGTCATAGTTCGGTATGCTATCGCGTCCGTCATGCAGGACAATTACGCCTCCCGGTTTTGCCCCTTGAATGATATTCCTTTTAATTTCCTCGGCAGATTTGTTTGCCTTCCAGTCACCGGTCATATTATCCCAAGTGACCACTGTGTAGCCCAGCCGGCTAACAGCTCGCATTAGCCAAGGTGTACGGAAACCATGGGGAGGGCGGAAAAGCTTTGGCTCAAATCCGGTGCATTCATAGATTGCCTGGTGAGTTTGTTCAACTTCACGAGCAACTGCTTTGCCCCTTCTTAGGCATAACGACTTGTAGTGATGGTAGGAGTGATTACCAATAACATTCCCTGTCGTCACTATCCGCTGGCATACTTCAGGATAACGCCTAGCGTTTTGCCCAATAATGAAGAAGGTAGCTTTTATTCCGAATCCCTCTAATATGCTAAGAACCTGAGAAGTATACGGTTCATTCGGACCATCATCGAATGTCAGCGCAATCCGAGGTTTATCCCGGTTCCCATTAGACCATACCTTTCCATATAAGCCGGAGCGAGGATTTATTCCGTGGTAGGCAAACAGTGTACTCAGAATACCGATATCAAAGACATAGATAGCCCTTCCTACTGTTTCAAACACAGGGCTGATATTCAACCAGAGTAATCCAAAGAGAAGGGCAATATATAACAATATTGCTCTAGCGCGTTGTAAAGAAAAACTTTCAACCACTCTTTGCCACGTCTTGGCCGGCAAGTCTTCCAGTTCTTCAGAAATTGGTTGATACCAGAAAAGAACCGAGAAGTAGTCTACAACCCAGTTCCAGTATTGATTCACTACACCTATCCTCTTCAAACGACGGGCTGAGGTGAGGACAAATAGCTGCGGGATAACACCTCCCTTACCAGCCTTGCTAAGTCTCAAGGAAAGTTCGTACTCTTCTCCGTAAAATTTGATACTGGTGTCAAATCCACCCACTTCCATTAGCGCTGAACGTCTCACTGCAAAGTTGCACCCCCATACGGCACTACCTTTGTTGAACGCTTTACGAAAAAGCTGATCTATTATAATGCTGATGAAATTACCATATGAAGCAATTTTTGCGATTCTGCCGGCATCGTTATACGCATACGGCCCACTTATCACTACCGTCTCTGGTTCACAGAGAAAGCGCCATACTATTGTTGAAAGCCAGTGAGATGGTGCCTGAGTGTCAGCATCTATAAAGGCAATTATTTTTCCTTTGGCTACTTGTGCACCTTTCTGTCGAGCGCAGGCCGGACTTCGCCTATCTTCATAAACAACCTGGGCTCCCCAGTTTCGAGCTATCTGGGCGGTATTGTCGGTGCTGGCATTGTCAACTACGATTACCTCATACTCGCCGGCATAATCCTGGTTCCTTATAGACTCCAAGCAGGCAAACAGATAGATCTCCTCGTTGTGAGCAGGTATGACGACTGAGACTAGGAACACCCCCTCATAGGTGTCCATCGGTGCTTTCACTATGTTATCCTCGTTCATAATCGATCAATGCTGGGATACATAGCTTGCCTATATTATATCACATTGTCAAGAATCATTGTTGGGATATCGGTATAAAATAAATGAGTTCTCACGTAAGATACGATTAGTTAGCATAACATTTCTTCCCTGTTACTACTTCTACTTACTTATATAATGATTTATAATGTTATACTCCCTAATATACGGTTGCTTAGTAAAGCTGATATATTGAGGACTCACAAGATGAAAGTCATAGGTATAGTAGGCAGTCCGAGAAAAAATGGCAACACAGAGCTGCTAACCAAGCACACGCTTAAATCAATTTCTGAAGAAAGTTTGGATACTGAAGTTATTCGCCTAGCCGGTAGGGAAATAAAACCATGTACAGCATGTATGGCCTGCAAAGAACAAGAGATTTGCTCTATAAAGGACGACTTATTTCCCATATACCTCAAAATGAAAGAGGCCGATGGTATAATTCTAGCCTCGCCAGTATATTATGGGTCAGCTACATCGCTCATTAAGGCACTTATGGAACGTACTGGCTACATAGCGCGTTGGAATGGAGAACCCTTCCACGGAAAGGTTGGTGGACCACTGGTAGTAGCACGACGTTCAGGTAAGAATTTCACAATCGCTCAACTTACATTCTGGTTTCAGATCCTAGGATTCTCTATACCCGGTTCCACATACTGGAATGTCGCTATAGGTCGGGAGAAAGGCGAAGTGGTACAGGACGAAGAAGGACTTGAAACTGCCT
>JBFEMR010000087.1:0-2870 GCA_041551495.1 Dehalococcoidia bacterium | reverse complement strand
GCTTGCTGCTTTCTCAATATCAGTTGTATTGAGATCCTTCATTTTATTCCGCGCGATTTCATAAACCGCATCTTTACTTATCTTGCCTACTTTCTCGCTCCCGGTATCACCGCTACCCTTCTCTACTCCCAAAGCACGCCGTAACAGATCAGAAACAGGCGGCATCTTGGTCACAAAGTTAAAGGAGCGATCCTCGTATACAGTTATCTCAGCAGGAATGATGAAACCTTCTTGAGAAGCAGTTCGTTCATTATATTCCTTACAAAAAGCCATGATATTAAGACCATGTTGCCCTAAAGCAGGTCCCACAGGTGGTGCCGGGGTAGCTTTACCCGCCTGTATCTGTAATTTAATAACCGTTTTAACCTTCTTTGCCATAATTGAAACTCTCTTTCAGTGTGTTCTGTGCTCCTAGTCAGACGTTATATCCTCTCTATCTGCAGTAGGTCTAACTCCACGGGTGTTTCCCGACCAAAGAGCGATAATAAAACTATTGCCTTACCTTTGCTCAAGTTAACTTGCTCCACCTTGCCTATGAAGTCAATGAAAGGCCCACTCGTTACACGTACGCTATCTCCTTCCTTGAAAGTCATTTTAACTTCGGTAGGAGCTTCGTCCATGCGCCGCAGTATGGCATCTGCTTCTTGTTTAGGCAAAGGAACAGGTTTAGTGCCAGCACTCACAAAACCAGCGACCCCAGGTGTGTTACGTACTATATCCCAGCTATGTTCGTCTAAATTCATATTAACCATGATATAGCCTGGGAAGGCTTTCTTGGTCATTGTATGTCGCTTCCCAGCTTTGATTTCAATTTCTTTTGTCGTCGGTATCACTACATCAAAGATCTTATCGCCCACATCCATATATTTAATACGCTGTTCTAAATTCCTCCTGGCCTGTTCCTCATGACCCGAAGACACGTATAATAAGTACCATTCTCCATCGACCATTAATTATTAACCGCCTAGAAGCAAAAACAGTTGTGTAAAAGCATAATCTAAACCACCTAAAATAGCCCCTACAACAGCACATACAAGAAGAACCAAGAGACTCAATCTTAAAGCTTCTTGCCTCGATGGCCAGTGCGCTTTTCGTAGTTCAGCTATTGTCCCGGTAAAGAAACTGAACCTTGATTTTTTAGCAGGAGCGGGCTTGGTACCCGTTTTTTTAGCTTGAGTTGTCATAAGTTACTTTGTTTCTCGATGAACTGTATAGCCACGACAATTAGGACAATACTTATTCAACTCCAGCCGTTGCGGATCGTTTTTCTTGTTCTTCGTAGAAGTATATGTTCTCCGCAAACATTGATTACAGGCCAGGTGGATAATTATGCGTAAATCGCCCTTCTTTTTAGCCACGTTTACAAATTTATAAAGTGCTTAGCAGTCTATATTTATGCGATAATCTTGCTGATTACTCCAGCACCTACTGTCCTGCCTCCCTCCCTGATAGCAAAGCGTAATCCCTCCTCCATAGCTACCGGGTAAATGACCTTGATTTTCAGGTGAGTTAACTCATCGCCAGGCATAGCCATCTCCACACCTTCAGGAAGAGTTATCTCGCCAGTAACATCTAGAGTTCCGATGTAGAACTGGGGCTTATAGCCATTAAAGAAAGGTGTATGCCTGCCGCCTTCCTCCTTGGTCAAAATATACACTTCGGCCTCGGCTTCGGTGTGCGGCTTGACTGTACCGGGTTTAGCTAGGACCTGCCCCCGCTCTATTTCATCTCGGTCTATACCTCGCAATAGCACTCCGACAGCATCGCCCGCTTCTGCCTCGTTCATTGTCTTATGGAACATCTCTAAGCTAATCGCTACTACTTTTCTTGTCTCTTTTAATCCTACTATCTCTACTTCATCACCGGCTTTAATAACGCCGCGCTCTACTCTGCCCGTAGGTACAGTGCCACGTCCCTTGATACTGAATACATCTTCTATTGGCATCTTGAACGGTTTGTCCTTTTCTCTCTCTGGTAGTGGAATATACTCATCTACGGCATCCATCAACTTCCATATTGGTCCACACCACTGACAATCCCTCTTACCGCATCCGCACTCCAGCGACTTGAGAGCACTCACTCGCACAATGGGAATTTCATCACCGGGAAAGTTATATTTCTTAAGAAGATCTCTGACCTCCATTTCCACCAAATCCAGTAGCTCGGGGTCGTCTACCAGATCCACCTTATTGAGAGCCACCATTATGCGCGGAACCTGCACCTGTCGGGCTAGAAGGATATGCTCCCTGGTCTGCGGCATAGGGCCATCATCGGCAGCGACCACTAAAATGGACCCGTCCATCTGAGCAGCTCCGGTTATCATGTTCTTGATATAGTCAGCATGCCCCGGACAGTCAACATGACAATAATGGCGCTTCTCAGTCTCATACTCGATATGGGAAATAGCAATCGTTAGTCCACGGGCTTTTTCTTCAGGAGCATTATCTATGGAATCAAAAGTCCGGAACTGCGTAAAGCCCGCCTTAGATAATACCTGGGTTATGGCCGCAGTCAGTGTAGTTTTTCCGTGGTCAACATGTCCTATAGTGCCCACATTTACATGCGGTTTGACACGCTCATATACTTTCTTAGCCATCTTAACCTCCTTTTATTTCAAAGCCCACAACCAGATTCGAACTGGTGACCTCATTCTTACCAAGAATGTGCTCTACCTACTGAGCTATGTGGGCCAGTATGCATGAAATTATATTTTAAGTCAATACTGGTTAATAGTCAACCGACTGTGCCTATTCTGCTTTGGAATGTGACCTATACGTTAAATCAGCAGATTAGACGAGAGATTTTAAAGGATGATTTGGTGAAAGTCAAGAAGGATGTATAGCAGATGGTGAGAGTAGGTGAAAAGGTAT
>JBFEMR010000086.1:0-2926 GCA_041551495.1 Dehalococcoidia bacterium | reverse complement strand
CCATATACTCGTAGCCGTCAATCGCCCATCAGTAATAGGAAAATAGTTTGGTCACACTGTGTGGGGGGTACCGATGTCCCTCCACCTGGCTTGATTAGGCTGAGTTGGTCAGTCTTTTAACGACGCTTCATGTCCATTGGTGCGGGCACATGAAAGGTGTACAACAAGCTACTGTTTTGGTTGTTTGGATTATGGGCTTTGATATTGTTAGATATTTGAGAATTGTCGCTAGGGGCTTAAAAATTTACCCTTCTGAGTTTCAGGATTCAGATTTTTCCTATTTGGCCTACTCTGACTCCAGTTGCTCGACTTCAAAGATCTTTATTCCCTGGCGCTCAGCAAACTGAGTGGCTTCCTTGGTAAGTCCAGGGACGGCAATAAATACCTTGTCCATAATACCGACATCATAAACACTGTCGTCAAAATCAAATACCTTGTCTAAGCCCATAGGTTTTTCACTTTCTTCGACACCGATAGCAATACGGTGAGTAATTATGCCTTCATCCTTGGTGGCGAGAATATCTATCTTATGGGCAGCGCCAGATTGGCCTTTGACTTCGGCTTTTTCCTTTACTCTGTAGCCATGTTTATTCAGGTATTGTATTAGCTGTGACTTTGATTGAAACTCGAAAGGTTCCTTCACTATTTCTCGGTCTGTCTGATGGCCACCGGTCAACAATACCTCGAGGTCCTTGGGTTCAAGGACTTTTATCTTGTGATAGCTGGCAAATTTCGCTGCCTCCTCGCCCAAAGTGGGTATGACAATCAGTACTTTGTCGTGAATACCGCTATCAAAGGCTTTTGTATCAAAATCCAATATTCTGTCCAGTTCTATCTTATTCCGGGCAATCTCGACACCGATAGCGACATTATGAATAACAACACCATCATCTCTGGTAGCCAGTATATCTATGCCATGTTCGGCACCCGACCTTCCTGTCAATCTAGCGTTTTCCGTTACTTCATAGCCATGACGTCTCAAGAATTCCAGGAACTGTATTTTGGGCTCGAGTTCGAATTCAAGCCAGTTTCTCTTCGCTTCATCAAGGCTATATGCGTAGATATTTACTTCCTCAATCTCATCCTCAGTGGTAAGCGAGGAGCATTTCAGGCAACGCCACTTCAGTAATGGCACGTTAAATATCTCGCCGCAATCATGGCACTTGCGCAACACGCCGCGGCTCCGGTAGTCGGCCCCTATAGTCCGTAGCTCCAGTTTACACCGGGGACATGTATACTTGCCTTTGCTTGCAAACTCATCTTCAACACCGACATAGCCACAGGCTACATGCTCTAGGATTCTGCCCCGGACAATATCTCCTGAGCTACATTTGGGGCAGTGGGTGCTCGGTCTTAAATTTATTGATCGGCACCTGGGACAACGGAGGAGCCTATCAAAAAAGCTTTCTTTCAATATACCTTTATCACTTAGGGATCCTACAATCTCTAATGCTTCAGTGCCTTTGGCATTTACCGATTGCTCCACGATCGGATAGATGAATCCCAGTTCAGTTGTGAAATCAAGCTGAGGTTTTATATCAATGATTTTAGCCTCCAGCATTGCAGCTACCAATTTCATTTCTCTTGCATCTTGCCTCACGCTGCTTACAGCTTGGGGGACTTCTTTTTCTTCTACCTCTTTATCGACTTTTGCCATGCTATGCCTCCGTTTAAATGCTGAAAAAAGTATAATTAGCACTATTCAAGAAGTCAATGAGATAAATGTACTATATGTACAGGCCTCTCGCTATTACTGTCATTATGAACCTTCAGAAATAAGCTAAAGAATCGGTCCTTCTGCCCTCTGGTAAAGGCGTAGATATAAACATCGCCACTAAAATTATATGTTACAGTTTTAGTAGACTAACCATTTTGTCATTGACGGCACCTGCAAAGTGCCCGGCAATCTCTTGTTTCTCTCTTGAATTGCCGAGCATGCTCTGAGTGTATGAGTAGAATCTTCTTCCCAGAGATGACATATGGGTAGGGATTGTTTACACCGAGGGAGGAATCCAGTCTCGCGTCACCCTACAAGAAACAGATTTTAAATGAGCCGATTTATTCGGTGGCCCAGAAAAATTAATCAAAAGTACTAAGCAAGCGAGTGATTTTTGCTCTTTCAACGACTAATATTATGAGAAAGGTAATAACCCATTCGTACTATGAACAATCCAGGTAACTCAGCCAGCGACAAAGAAAAATTAAAGACCCTGCCGATGGATTATCGTACTTTACTGGCAATAACACGACCCCTGGTGATTACTCCGCCTACCTCTCTTTCATGGGAAGTCCCGATTTTCGAGGACAAAGTAGTTCCATTGGGAGCAAGAAATTGGTGGGTGGAGTTTGCCTTGAGGAAAGGTGAAATTATCTGCACCGACTTGACGATGGAAAGAAGGCAAGACGAGGAAGGTATATCAGCGATGCCTGCCTTACATCAAAGGGGTTCGTATCTAAGAATGAGAATTCATTTAGGTATGTCTTGAGCTAGTCCGCTATGGTTATATAGCTAGTAGACTATTCTCAGACTTCACCAAATGAATATCGGTCTCATAGTGTACTCCTCTGCGAGTTCCAGATTTTGGTTCATATATTTAGGTGAAATTAGTTCTAGTCAGTTTGGTTGGAAGAAGTTGGTTAACGTATTGGCTACTGCCGAGGGAGGGACTCGAACCCACACTCCTTCGCAGGAAGCGGATTTTAAGTCCGCCGCGTCTACCATTCCGCCACCTCGGCCCGATGATTATTAAATCAAAAAGGCGGCGGGCGGATTCGAACCGCCGTATGGGGGTTTTGCAGACCCCTGCCTTAACCTCTTGGCTACACCGCCACGGTGGCCAAATTTAATGGAGCGGAAGACGGGATTCGAACCCGCGACCTCTTCCTTGGCAAGGAAGCATTCTACCGCTGAACTACTTCCGCTCTG
>JBFEMR010000085.1:0-3058 GCA_041551495.1 Dehalococcoidia bacterium | reverse complement strand
TCCCCTTCCCCCAGCGTAATCAAAGGTGTGGCTGAAGTAACTGGTAAGAAATCACGATACCTTCTTAAGACGCCTTGCTTCATCCCTCAACCCTGATGAAGTTGCTGACTTCATTAACCACAGGTAGTTGCTTGAGTTGCTTAAGAGCCTTTTGTATCCCTTTTTCCTCTGCTGGATAGGTCATAATAACGATTAGGGCGGTTTGTGCTGCCAGGTCGCTTTCTTTCTGGATTACGGATGAAATGCTTATGGAATTGTTGCCCAGTACTTGCGAGATTTGAGCCAAGACACCCGGGCGGTCAGGCGCGTCCAGCCTGAGATAATACCGTGTCTTTACCTCGGACATTGGCTTAATGGTTACTCGCTGGTTCAATCTTAGGTCAGGGACATTATGCACGCCGTGATAGATATTTCCAGCTATCGCCAAAACATCAGCCACAACAGCGCTGGAAGCTCTCATAGCTCCGGCTCCTTCCCCGTAAAAGACTAGTTTGCCCGCCAAGTCAGTTTCCACCTCGACAGCATTGTAAACGCCGTCTACTTTAGCTAACTGGGAATCCCGGGGGATAAAAACAGGATGGACCCTCATCTCAACTTTGTAATTAGCTCTCTTGGCAATTGCCAGAAGTTTTATAGCATAGCCAAATTCTTTGGCATAGAGAAAATCTCGAGCGGCAACATTTGATATTCCCTCGCAGTATACATCTTGAGGAACGAATTTAGCCTGGAAGGCCAGATTTGATAAGATAGTTAGCTTATAAGCAGCATCTATTCCCTCTATATCATTAGTGGGATCGGCCTCGGCGTAACCTAACTCCTGGGCTTTTTTTAAGGTTGAAGCAAAATCCAGTCCCTCTTGTGCCATCCGGGTCAGAATATAATTGGTAGTGCCGTTAAGGATGGCATGGATAGCCGAGATTTTATTGGCTGCCAGGTCCCGTTGGAAAGAGGAAATGAGTGGTATGCCGCTACCCACGCTTGCTTCATAGCGGAGGTCAGCTTTGTGCTTCCTGGACAGAGACAATAGCTGGTATCCGTGTTTAGCCATTACCTCCTTGTTGGCCGTAACTACGTGCTTTCCGTTAGCGATAGCTTGTTCTATGTATTGTGCGGCCGGATGTTCTCCTCCAATTAGTTCGATTACTATGTCTACTTCAGGATGAGAGATAACTTCTTCCGGATGGATGGTCAACAGGGTGGGGTTAAATTCTCCCGGGCGTTGTTTATTCACATCACGCACCAGGATTTTTTTCAAAATTAAGGGGACTCCAACTTGCTTGGCCAGGTTATCTGCCCTGGTTACAATGACCTCAGCTACGCCGCTGCCCACAGTCCCCAAGCCCAGTAAGCCGATGCCAATATCTTTCTTCATTGTGGTGTTATATCGCTGCTGCTAGGACTTGGTTCATAGCCCACTGTTTTTTTTCTGCATTCAGGAGGGTTTCAATTACGCTTTGTTCTGACTGATCTTCAAGCCAGTCATTAGAGTACTTGATTATCAGCTCTTCTCTGACTTCATCTTCAAGTTCATGGTTACCCCTATCTACAACCTTCAAAAGCCAATAGCCGCCGGTGGTTTGGACCGATTCGTCTCTAACTGGTTCGCTCACCTCATTAAGAGTAATATTGAAGGCAACTTGGTCGAAAGCCGTGCTTCCCATGTCCCCTCGTTTTAATCCATCAAGCTTGCCACCGTTGGTTTTGCTTTTATGCTGCGAATGATTCTCAGCCAGAACACTGAAGTTTCCACCAGCCGCTAATTCGGATTTGATTTGTTCTGCTTCGGCCTCGCTGCCCAGCAGCATGGCCATCGCGTCTATCGTCGTATTTTGCGCACCAGTAACCTTTATGAGCCAATAACCAATATTTTTAATTGCCGCTGTGTCATCAATACGGTGGATTGTCTCGCCTGGGGTAAGGTTGAAAGCGGCATCGGCAATCAGCGTATTGGGTATGAGTACCTTCGGTAGCCAACCCAGATCGCCTTCAATCGTGGAGTTACAGGAAAACTCCTCGGCCAAAGCCGTGAAGTTATTACCGGCTTCGACTTTAGTTATCACTTCATCGGCTACCTCTGTGCTCTCTGCAAGCATTACCTGTACGTGAGCTTGCTCCATCGTAGCATTCAGTCCGGGATCAAAGTATTCCCTAATCTTCTCCTCCAATAAAGTAGCCCTGATCATATCTTGGTATACCCTGTCATTGGGTAATTCATATTCTTGTAGCTTTGCGTTTATCTCCTGAGTAGTAACTTCAATGCCCAGGTTTTTAGCTCCCTGTCTCATTAATTCGGCGTTGATAATATCATCGGCGACCTGACTAGTAAGCAAGTCGGCAATACCATCGGTATTTTGAAGTAATTCGTTGATGGTATTTTCGTTCAGCCAATCTATAGCTTCTTGACGGGTGAAATTGTAGGCCTGCATATAGAAATCGACGTAAGTATTAATGTTAGTATTAATGTAATTGTTAACATAGATACCAAGTGTATCTACGTAATATCCCATGGTAAAGGGGGTACCGTTTACCTTTATCACGACCTCACGCATAGGGTCACTTTTATAGTCCTGGTAATACCCATAACCAACCCAGCTCAAGATGCCAGCCAGGAAAACGGCGGCACAAATTATTACAATTCGGCGTATTTTCATCTGGCGTTCCCATCTTGAAAGTTGGTGCTTGGTAGGAGGTAGATGTGGTGTAGTTTTTTTCTGTTTCTTAGCCAAAGGTGACGACCTGCCCTTCCAATATTTTATTTGCTGAGGTCACTATGATAACATATTAGTAGCAGTCATTGCGACGGGGTGTAGCGCAGCCTGGTAGCGCACCTGAATGGGGTTCAGGTGGTCGGAGGTTCAAATCCTCTCACCCCGATTTTGTATTGAGAGAAAAGTGGTCAGACCACCTAATACCTCAGAAATGGTGAAGGTGGCTGAATCTAATACAGACCACCTGATTAGGTGGAAATAGGGCGGGTCCGCAAAATGAATAATGGTTGTTGCAGTAAGAGAAGCAGCCTGCCCGGGCATATCCTTAAAGTCACTGGTTAATGGTTTTG
>JBFEMR010000084.1:0-3059 GCA_041551495.1 Dehalococcoidia bacterium | reverse complement strand
TTTACCTCAGAGAAGGAAGCCCAGAAGTACGATTAGTGAATGGTATCTTATCACGTAGCATTGATAATGAACAAAGCGCAAGAAGACGTAGTAAATAAAGGGATAAAATTTTTACCAAAATTGGCTATGATTTGTGAAATATTTAAAAATATTGACACAAAGACTTGACAAAATTAATTAAGGGTTTTATAATAACTTAAAATAATTAATTAGGAGATTGAATAAATTAATAAGGGGGGCAAAATGTCTAAAGAACAAAAGAAAGTACTGGAGATGCTGGTCAGTAACAAGATAAATGTGGATGAAGCTTGCAGACTACTCTTTGTGGTGGAACCTGATGTGAGTACAAAAGAAGAAACCCCGCAATTGAGGAAAACAAGTATAGCCCAGTCACAATACCTGCGAACGTGTTTAATGCCTAGTCTTAATGGATTTCGATAGACAAAATTTGAAGTTATAAGATGAAAACAAACTTTTCATTTTGGTAAAGGAGGTGAAATGACCACAGAATGGAATGAACTAACAAAAATGACCCAGGGCAAGCCCGTAGAGGTCGAACGGGTGCGCGTAGTCGATAGTGGAATTGCCATCGAGGGCAGTTTTACATTACCACCTTTAGCCGGTCTACCGTGGGAAGACCAGGTCTTTGTAATGGCATTTGTTCGCTGTCACGGCTCCATCAAAGAAATGGAAGAAATGTTCGGCATAAGCTATCCTACAGTGAAAAACAGGCTTAGACGCATAGCGGGGCAATTTAAGTTTGTAGAAATCGTTAGGCTTACTGATTCGGAGGAGGTGATTGACGAACTGGAACGGGGTGAAATCTCCGCTGAAGAAGCAATAAGGAGGTTAGCGAAATGAAGTGTCCACCTATGTTGTTGCATTTGAAAATTCGGGGCAAAAGAAGGGGATTTAGCTTATGGCTGCCCATATTTTTACTGCTGCCGCTGGCACTGGCAATATTTATTGTCGCGGCACCACTGATATTGATCGCAATCCCCATTTTCTGGCCGAGGGGCTGGCGGAAAAGGGCGTTCCATATTTTCGGAGCTGTTTTCGAGATAGTCTGCTCACTGCGTGGTATCAAGGTCGATATGCAAAGCGACCATGATTATATGTATATTTCTGCCGTATAAACATTAAAGGAGGATATTAAAATGGATGAAAATAAGAAAAAAATATTAGAAATGCTTGCCGAAAACAAAATAAGCGTTGATGAAGCTTATCAACTCCTCAGTGCACTGGAAACTAAAGGGAGCACATCTGAGGGAACTGCAAAGTCACAGACAACAGCAAAAATGAAGTCCAAATACCTGCGCGTCCACATGGTATCTGCCTCTGAACACGAAGACCGTCATAAGAGTGATCATGTCAACGTGCGTGTACCCATGGCGCTTATACATGCCGGCATGAAGTTCACTTCTCTACTACCACCCGAGGCCAGGGATAAAGTTACCGGGGCTCTGCATGAGAAAGGTATAGATTTCGATATGCGTAATCTGAAACCGGAAGATATGGACGAATTTCTTGAAGCTTTGAGTGAACTTGAAGTGGACGTGGTAAACAATGATGGGGATACCGTAAAAGTTTATGTTGAATGACAATACCGCAGAGCAATTCCCGAGGAGCTGCTTATCGAAGTCAACACTGTAACTTGTACAATATTTAGATCAGGTGGTACCGAATGGTACCACCTGATTTTCTATGGCGGTGAACAGGTCGTCAATAAACATTTTAAAAAGAGAGCTTGATACAGGTATTGAGCCTTCCCTGCTTTTCACTGCCAATTATGTCGCTACATCCTCGTTAGAGAATATGGCTCAATAGGATTCTAAGTCCAATAGCTAATAATATGATGCCACCAATTGCCTCAGCTCGTTTGCCAATCAGCTGGCCAGCCCTCCTGCCCAATTTGAATCCTGTTATCGTAACTACGAAAGCTACCGCACCTATGGTTGGGCTGGCCAGTGCAATATTTACATTCAAGAAGGCAAAGGACAGGCCAACAGCCAGTGCATCAATACTTGTAGCTATTGACAGAGTAATAAGTAAAAGACCCTTTGTAATATCTATTTCCTTGCGCTGGCTATGTTCCGGGCGAAATGCTCCCCAGAGCATTCTTCCACCAACAATTGCGAGCATAGCGAAAGCTACCCAGTGGTCATAATCCGCAATGAACTCGACAACGGTTCTACCGGCCAGCCAGCCAAGGACCGGCATCAAAGCCTGAAATAGCCCGAATGAAAAAGAAACGCGTAATATCCTTGACCAGGAATGGTCTATCTTTGAAATACCACCGCTTAGTGCTACGACGAAGCAATCTGCAGATAATCCCAAAGCTATGAGGAAAACGGAGAGAAAATCGCTGTCGATCATCAAATAAGTATGCCATTTTTGTTGGGAGGTTATAAAGATACAAGAGGTACGTTACTGAGCGTGGAAATCGGTGATCCCTGACACTTTCTTACTGGCGATTTAGCTTCGGATGAGGTATAATCGGCGCACACATTATACAAAACCAGGCTATTACTATAAAGGAGGACAAAAATGTGGGATGCTTCGAAGTGTGACCTGTGCGGCGACTGCCTGGCGAACTGCAGGTATACCGGTTATGACAGGGATGGGGCGATTACTCAGATTACGCTGCTTATGGAGGGCAAGGACGCCGAAGTATTGAACAAGTGCACTACCTGTATGGCCTGTAGCGGTTACTGCCCCACCGGAGCCGACCCTTCGGACCTTATCTTCAAGATGCAGGAGAAAATAGGGACATCTCCTATAGTAGTAGCCCACAGACCGGCATGCGAAGCCTTGGTCCGTGCGTTCGAAGAGGGAGAAGACCCCGGGCAGTTGATATCGGGGGACCCTGAAAAGCCTGCTCTATCGCTCGACGGATTCCGGTTTGACAACTTCCCCGAAAGCACATTGGACAGCCAGCTATTCAAGGGTATGACCATAGTGAGAGGTGGCCAGTATAACTCTCTTGCCGGCTATGTGCACATGGGTGGGGCGAGCTTGGTAGGAAAGTACGGCCAGCGTGTCCTTGATAACCTGGCCAG
>JBFEMR010000083.1:0-3123 GCA_041551495.1 Dehalococcoidia bacterium | reverse complement strand
TATTCCATGACTGAATTCCCCCTGGCTCTCACCTACTCCGCGGAAATTAAACTTAAATGAAATAAGCCCCGCTTGTGTAAGTGCCTCACATACACCAGAGACCACATTATTATCCATAGTACCGCCATAGAGAGGATGCGGATGGCAAACTATTACTGCCGGAAGACGCTCGGTAGCTTCCGGCATCGCTAATATCCCTTCCAATACAAGCCCGCCAGAAGGAAAGCTTACTCTCGTCTTTTTCATCTCTTGCCCTTAATGTACCCTCTCAAAGGTTCAATCCTATTCATTATGACTCGTATTATGTCATCTTCATTTACACAAATAATGCATAAAGGTATAACTGTGCTTTTGTAAAAGTGCTATCATACCAATTTATTTTCCTTTCTGCTTTAATTGAAATAATTCTAACTCGAGGTGATTCATGGATAAAAAGCAAGCAAATCTCGCCTTTCACCACTCCGAAAAACTTAAGTCCAATTTATTCCTATTGTCGGCTGCTATTGATATACTGACGACATTGAAGGCAGAAAAGTTAGAAGGAGGCAAGGATGTAACCAAAGGTATAATAAATGCACTAAGGAACGAACTCAATATGGCTAACCGATACATTGAGCCAACAAAGACAAAGGCGATAGAAGAGGAACTATCGGTGGCAGAAGCTGAAATAGAGACGCAGGATTATGCCAGGGCAAGGGAGCATCTAGCGCAAACCTTCTCAAAGGTCACCACTGTTAGCAACAAGCATATAAAAATATTAATGGATGAAGGCTTGATCTGAATAGAAATGCGTTCGGGGTGAGTCCTGGTTTATTTAACTATAACTTTAATTAATATGTCGCCAGGCGAGCCATCGCTTATCCGACGAGCGTTCTTCAATCTCACCACGTTGCCAGTTTTCATCCCGGCTGGAATCTTCACCTCCAGCCTTTTCCCCTTTCTCTTCAAGATTTTCTTCACTCCTTGAGAAGCTTCTCCTCGGCTTATTGCAAGCTCATAATGGATTTCCTGGGGTCTTTGTGTCTGGCCAAATATTTCATCAAGATTTATTTCTCGTTCCGGCCGAGCCTCAAATTTCACGTTTCCAGGTCTGCCACTAAAGCTCCTAAAAGAGAAGGAGGAACCCCTGCCCTTCAGGAAATCGCCAAATATATCGTCAAGGAAATCCACCCCCAGGCCAGCTCCACCAAAATCCTTCATCATCTCTTGAAAAGTCGTTGTGGTAAAAGGACTGCTGAAGACATCGCCTATATTACCCACAGTGCCAAATTGATCGTATTGCTTTCTTTTTTGAGGGTCACCAAGGACTCCGTATGCCTCGTTTACCTCTTTAAATTTCTCGTTAGCCCACTTCTCATTCTCAGGATTTCGATCAGGATGATATTGCATAGCTAGCTTACGATATGCCTTCTTAATCTCTCCATCTGAGGCGTTTTCTGTAACGCCCAAAGTTCTGTAGTAATCTTTAGCCATTTAATCTTACTATCAATAATAAGCGGGACTCCCAGGTAATTACCAGAATTCTGGCATCCGCCTTATGCCCAATTTCCATAGAAATTATAGCAGAGCAGTGACATCAGTGTTTGCCAATCCCTGTTTCCTTCCCAGCCGAAAACAAGTTTGACAAGGAAGCTAATCTTTGCTATATTGCGATGGTTTGTTCAAGACACCAAACCACTAGATCGGAGGTACTCGACATGGTCATTATTGGAGAAAACATACATGTCATAGCTCAGGCAGTTTCCACAGCAGTTAGAGAGAGAAATGCCAAAATTATCCAGGATTTAGCCAAAGCACAAACCGAAGCCGGAGCTGATTATATCGACTTGAATGTTGGTCCTATGAAGAAAGACACCGAAGAAACCATGCAATGGCTGGTTGACGCGGTTCAGGAAGCTACTGATTTGCCTTTGTCCATAGACACCCTGAATCCTGTGGCCATGGAAGCAGGCCTTAAAGCTTGCAAGCGAAAGCCTCTACTAAATTCCGCCTCGGGGAAAAGTCTCTCAAAAGAGCAAATGCTTCCTTTAGCCCAAAAATATAATTGCGATGTAGTGATTTCTGTGATGACAGATAAAGGAATGCCACCAGATGTTGAGTCCAAAATAGAGAGTATTATGGACACGGTTGCTCATGCTAATGAACTGGGAATCCCCAACGAGAACATCTGGGTTGACCCCATACTGCTTCCAATCAGCACCGCTGGAGAGGGGCAGAGGTTCACTGTGCTGAACCTTGAATTTCTCAATATACTCGAGGATGTTTTGCCCGGAGTTAAATCAACAGTAGGGCTTTCCAATACATCGAATGGCGTACCAGAAGAACTTCGACCACACCTTAACCGCACATATCTCGTCATGCTAGAGAGGAACAAACTTTATTCTGCCATCGCTGACCCACTTGATAAGGAACTTATGAGCCTGGCCAAGGGAGAAATGCCAAAAATCGTTGAACTCATTCACAAAACCATGGATGGGGAAGACTTAGACCTATCTTCCCTATCTCAAAAGGAAGTTGAGTATGTTAAGACGGCCAAGGTCCTCAAGGGAGAGACCTTGTACTCCGATGCCTGGCTTGAAAGTTAAGGAGGGTAAATAATGGAATACAAAGCACCGGTTGAAGAGTATACTGGGGTAGTCAGAGAAGTAACTATTGGGAAGGGGAAAAATAGTATAAAGATCGGGGGAGAGAACATGCTCCCCCTTCATTTTTTTGACACGGGATCAAATCCCAATCCAGTGAAGTTTGCCCTGGAAATTCTCGATATGGAACCTCCGGATTGGCCGGAACATCTGATTCAACCTTTCAAAGATGTTCTATCCGATCCAGTAATATGGGCCAAGAAATGTGAGGAACTTGGCGCAGATGCAGTGTTTCTCCGTCTGGTAAGCACTGATCCGGCGGTGAAGGACAGTTCCGTTGACGGAGCAGCAATCCTGGCAAAAAAGGTAGCCGAGGCTATAAACCTTCCCTTGATTGTTTATGGCTCTGGCGATGATAAAAAAGATGCCGAGGTCCTGCCGAAAGTCGCCGAGGCTTGCGATGGCATGAACCTACTTATAGGACCGGTTCAAAAGGAGAACTATGAGATCGTAGGGAAGGCACTTCTGGACCATGGGCATA
>JBFEMR010000082.1:0-3142 GCA_041551495.1 Dehalococcoidia bacterium | reverse complement strand
GTGAAAACCTTAATTGCACAATGTGCGGATACGGACCGGTCGCGTCAGCTATTGTCGCAGCCAAAGAAATGAAAGCCAAAAAAGCAAGTCTGCTAAAATATGCCACAAGCGGAGACACTAGCGGCGATTTCTCACACGTAGTGGGCTACAGCTCCATCGTGATAAAACGGTAAATAATCATAGTCGAGAATTGATTATTTCTCCTTTGACATCTCTGCCGATCGTGAGAATACCGAAGGAATCTGTGGCTTTACCGGGGTTGAAAAAGAGAATACCATTGATAACCTTGTTTTGGGATCGGTGAGAATGGCCATAGACAATAACATCAATCGAATTTGATTCAAACATTTTCCTTACTCTCCCTTCTATTCCCCAAGGACTGCCCGAGCCATGAGTTATGCCGATTAGCTTATTCTCTACTTCAATTATTTCCTTGAACGGGAGTATGCCCTTTGCTTCCATCGAATCCATGTTACCCTGGACTGCTTTCACCGCTTTCAGATGTTTCAATTCGTCGAGTAACTTCACATCGGTGAAATCTCCGGCGTGGATTATTAGATCCACCGTGGAAATGGTATCAATGATCTTTTTAGGAAGCTGTTCAACCATACGTATATGAGTATCGGCAAGCACCACTATTCGCATAAAAAGTCTCCTCAAACTATATTAGGGATTGATGACCGTCACCGGCGTGAGATAATCTCAAGGCTGTTAGGATGATATCATCCTAGGTATAAGACTGCAAAACGCTTCTTACCGCGGGTTTTGGGAAGTAATTTGCTTTACCAATTGGATGGTTTTATCCATACCAGATAGGGAGAATGATAACCCCAGCTGCTTAAGGTCTTTGTAGCCTAATCCCTGGAATAATTTCCTTCCGGCTACGCTGGTCATTTCATCATAAATAGCCGGCCACTCGGGACTCCGTCTCTGGGCACAAAAGAGAACAAAATCACGAAGCTGTGGGGATATATCATCCATACATTATTATTTTATGTTGTGAACATTAGTTTAACAAACTTGCTTATGGCCGCTGAGATACTAGTTTCTCCCTTGATTTTTCCTTGTATAATCCCCTGTTCAAGGCTCATGCCTCATCCTTGTCCTTTGTCAGGTATAGGTCTAAAAATATTTTCGGGCAAGTAAACCTATAAGCCGAGTTCTGTACTCCATACGGAGTGGCGACCATCCATCTAGCCCTGATGTTACCATCAGGGTCAAGCGACCAACCCGAGGGCTTCGGCCGAGCACCTTAAACTTGCCCCGGAGTCCTCAGACTGCGGAGTAGTTGACCCCTCTTATTCGGTCTTGCTCCAGGTGGGGTTTGCCTAGCCAACCAGTCTCCTGGTTGCTGGTGAGCTCTTACCTCACCATTTCACCCTTACCCGTACTGGTCAAGCCAGTCGCTGGCGGTGTGTTTCTGTGGCACTTTCCGTAGAGTCACCCCTCCTGGGTGTTACCCAGCACCCTGCTCGGTGGAGCTCGGACTTTCCTCTCTGGCTACTAAAAGCCAAAGCGGTCACCCGGTTTACTCACCCGAATCCATTTTATAGTCAACTAGAATAAAGGTCAAATTTTCAAATTGAAGCTAATGGGTATAGGCGAGTCGTAGTAAAACAAAGAATGTATTTTTGAGGTATAATATAAGACGATAATAGTAGGGCCGCAGTAGTATTTGGTCTAGCCTCGGTACAAAGTACAACTGGAGGTGAATCGATGCAACCAGAAAATATGATCTGGGTTGCCGCAGGGAAGCGGTACAGTACAGAAACAGCCACGCTAATAGCCCACGATGTATACTGGAATGGCTATCACTTTGAGCAAAATGGTCGTAACACATTTTTATTCAGAACGCCAAATGGCAGTTTCTTTGCCCAATATCAAACACTATTGCCAGGCGAAATTAATAGAATCACCCCGCTAGAGATAAACGAAGCTTTACAACTTTATCAATCACTACACAAAAAAGAGGTTCCCTTCAGAGTTGCCTTCCCACATATCAAAGCTGAGAATGCTTAGCACTACCGAATCTTGCCTTGACCCACGTCTGTTAACGCTGTTTTGCCAGTCTATCCACTAAAAGGGTATAGACCTTAAAAGACCGGTAAGACCTTAATTCTATCTGAATTTGTAACTCCACCAATTTGGCTAGATTCTCTGCTACTACAAATCTCCAACTGCCTAAACTATGATTTGTATCCGGTATATGTCCAGGCGGATGTAGGCATTACCGTGTATATTGTCACCCTGGGTTTTGAGATCAAGAATGCTTGTGCCTCCTGCAATATCTGTTGCCTAAGCTTTGCACTCTCCCATGCCTGCCAATTCTCAATCCTGTCCCAATTGTATAATAGAGCGGAAATAGGAGTGCCTTTCACGCTTCGAATATGCTCAACGCTAATAAACCCTGGAAATGTCATGGCATATGACCTGAGTTTTAGGAATAGAGATTGTATGTCTGCACCTTTCTTCAGTTCATAACCTTCGATAACCTTTACCATTTCCCCTTCCTCCTTGAGGATAATAACCGATTTATATTTCCCAATCACCTCGGGTAGCACAGGTCAAGAATGAAATCTCATCCTCCCGTATACTGCACTTAGGCAGCACCTGTTCATGAAAATATCACAGGCCTGATCCCTATGCATCCTATACAACTGAATCTTAACATACAAGACTTTATGATGACAGTATGGTTATTTTCGCCTGCACTTAGACCCTTTATAGAACCAGAGTCTTGTAGAAGCGTGAGATTACGCCAGGGCAGATATTTCAGGAGGTATAGAAGAGAGAAGCCGGAAAGATAAGGCTGGCTAGGGCGACCAGAAAGTCCATGGTAATTAGCACAAAATGACTGTATCAAGTTCCGTTTGGCAGATCAAAGGCGGAGGTCTTCAGGCTAGGGCTGATTAATCACAGCTCGAAAGCACCAACTCCGTTATCGGTTGATACATAGAGAATGCCATCAACTATCGAAAAATCGCTCACGCCTTCTTCTTGAAAAGTCATCCTCCAGAGAACTTCACCTGTTTGCTGATCAAGAGCCTGAAGTGCACCGCACTCTCTTCCTGCACCTCCATAGACGGCACAGGTGGTCCTATAGATTACGCCCTTATCTTGATCTTCATAAGTCAGTTCGGAG
>JBFEMR010000081.1:0-3163 GCA_041551495.1 Dehalococcoidia bacterium | reverse complement strand
GATGGCAAAAGATCCGGTAGTCGCTATATGCTTGGCGTTACTTTCTCATGATGGCCAGTAAACCAACCACGATAAAGCCTATTCCCAGGACCCATCTCAACAGGTCTGGGACAGCTAGAATCAATATTCCAATAATAATCGCTATAATCCCCATCCAGAGTCCGGTTATTCTAATCATGATGGTATTTTACCTCCTTTGCCGAAGTCAAAGCTACAGATTGTATTATTAATAACGAAACATAGGAAAGTCAATACCCTATTCCAAGGACTATCTGGACTTTGAGACTGGCTGTTATTCAAATTGACCTTGTTCAGAGCCAGAGAATGACTATGTTAGTCTAGATGTGGAACTCGACTATGTCGCCCTCCTGGAGTACATGTTCCTTGCTGACCCTCTGCCCGTCATACTTTCCTGAACCCCAGACGACAGCATACTTTAAATTTTGATAGAAGTCCTTATGGAGGCTTTCGGCAGCCTGTCCGAGTGTACTGCCCTTCTCCAGTATCATAGGATCGGTCAGGTCGGCCTTGCTGCCCGGGCTCTTGGTATAGACCCGGATGATATTCAAAGCTTCATAAATTGCTTTCTTGAACTCCTCCAGTCCGCTACCTTCCCTTGCTGAAATGGAAATTAAGGGAAACAACCTGCCATATTTAGAGAATAGGCGCTCCCAATGCTTGTCAGAACCCTCCAGGTCGTTCTTGTTCCCCACTATTAACATCTTTCTGGGGTAACTCCCTGGAGTTACCTGTGTATCATCATTTAGAGGTTCTATTCGTGCCTCTCTCAGCCCTTGAAGAGCTGCCTCTACCTGGTTTACTGGCTCGCGGGATAAATCTATTACAATAGCAATGATATCGGCGTTTCTGAGGCTATTTGCCAGCAGTACTCTCACTTCCTTATGCCCGATGGGTGGCGTATCCACCAGTTGAATCTGGATATCTGCAAACTTCATCATGCCCGGAATCGGGGTTTTAGTGGTGAATGGATATTCGGCGATTTCCGGGATAGCCTCGGTCAGTGATGCTAATAGTTGTGATTTCCCGGCATTGGCCGGCCCGACCAGCATTACCTGCCCGGCGCCCTCCCTGCTAATAAAGAAACCCGTTCTCCTCGCTGTGGCGAATTTTCTTTCTGCCTCCTGCGTAAACCGGGCAATCTTCTGCCTCAGCATGGCATGAAGCTTATCGGTGCCTTTATGCCTGGGCATAATGGCAAGCATTTCTTGCAGGGCGGCGATTTTCTCCTCCGGCTCCTTTGCTGCCCTGAATCTCTTCTCAGCCTCGAAATACTGTGGCGGTAAATTCGCTGGCATATAAATAATTTTAACATTATGCCCCTTCTACCAAAACATCCAGTATTTTTTATTTTCTTTAACCCCAAAAAGGCTGGCTAAATCGATGCTGCAGGTAAAAAGTCTTGACAACTATTATAATCATAATTATAATAATACTATATATAATGATATAAGGAGGATAGCATGCTATTTGAAAACGAACCCTATTTCAAGTTAATCCAAATAGTCGCCGGTATCCATCTCAAGACCCGGAAATTCACTGAAAAGCAGGTCAAACAATTGAACATGACTTATCCTCAGCTTGGAGCCTTAATGGCGCTAATTCGGAAGGATAATATTACGCAACGTGAACTGGCTGAATTACTGGAAACGGATACCACAACAGCGATGGTACTTTGTGATTCGCTAGAGAAAAAAGGATGGCTAATGCGTACACGTGATAGGAATGACCGGCGAGTTAATCGGCTGATAATGACTGATAAAGGCAAAGATATATATGCACAAGCAATGAGCCTTATCATGGCTGGATATGAATATGTCTTTAAGAGAGCACCGTCTGATGAGCTGAACAAGGTATTACCATTCCTGGAAAAGATTTATAAACACATAAAAGAAGTTACCCAGGAGGGTATGTAAAGGAGGTGAATAAGATGAAAAAGAGTCCGAGGTTAGCTTGTTTATTGTCGGCGCTGTTCCCCGGTCTGGGGCACGTCTACATAGGCAAAAGAGCTCTTGGCGCTGCATTTATGCTGGCATTTATCATTATCGGTAATCTCAATGCAATATGGTTGAGTATTTATGCTGGAACACCAACCGATTTGAGTTTCTTCAGCCACACTTTTCCAAGATTGTTGCATGATGTTTTTGCCATCTATGGTGTCGTTTTCTGGATTTGGCAAGCTGTGGATGTGTATCGGTTAGCTAAACAGAGCTAGAGTGCAAACAGTTCATATGAACTATCCGGAGGAGGTGAATAATGAGACAGATGATTACACCTGACTCGATATTTGGAAACGCCAGTCAAATCAAGAGCAGTATGGCCCGTGCTCTGGCTGACAAGAAACGGATAATCGCGATTATAGCACCTCCGATATTACTAGCCTGTATGTACCCTATTTTCCAGTTCCTGGCGGGAGCTCTTGCAAACGACAGGATAGCCTGGTATCTGGGACTGGCAACATACTGGCTAATCTGGGGAGCGCTTTTCCCGCTGTTAATGATTGGTTTTCAAAATATAAAGGAACTGATCAGGCCTCAGAAGATATCCGGGAAAGTGTTGTTGCTCCTGGCTGTTCCTCTAATTGGAGCAATAGGCGCTAAACTGGTGCCGGGAATGGGGTCATATGAAAAGGAGAGTATATTACTGGCGATTCTAGTGGTGTCTACGGCATTCGGAAACGGTTTCTTTGAAGAATTGCTCTGGCGCGGCGTGTATACAAAGCTTTTCCCGACAAATTTATTCTTCAGGATGATATGGCCCGGGGTTTGGTTCGGACTCTGGCACTACATACCGGTCTCAATCAGCAACGGTGAATTGACAGGTTTGATTGGAATGATGGTCGGGCCAATGATGATGGGGCTATATTTCAGCTACTTAACCAAAAAGACAAACACTTTGTGGTGGGCAATAGTAGCCCACGTTGTTGGTGGGATCATTATGGTCAGTTAAAGAGTTTGATATTACTTGGCAGTACAATAGCATTTGTTAAAACTATTAAAAGAGGCTGATTAGCTGTGGTTTACACCATTACGTAGCTTTTAGTTTCGATGGTGGTGAAAAATTCCATAACAAATTCTGATAATTCAGCTGGTAGCACAGGCTGTATAATATATGGGACTTTGAGAGTCCCTTTTATTTTTATATG
>JBFEMR010000080.1:0-3352 GCA_041551495.1 Dehalococcoidia bacterium | reverse complement strand
GAATGGTAGACTGGATGCCGACCTCAGCGGTGCATCGAGACTATGGTACATTGGTGAGCCTACCATGGGCAATATTGATACATCCGGTGCGTCTTCACTTAGTAAGAAATAGGCTTGCTGATGTGACGGAGTAACCAACCTACAGGCGCAGTAGTGACCGAGTCAGGTCAAATGGCTATCTATGACTGATTGGCTGGACGCATAAATGTACTTCGTTTTCTGTACAGTAAGACTATGATTTTAGCAAGGCATTCCGTCCAAGATTAAGCACAAACAGAATAAGGGTGACGACTGCAAGCACCAGGAAAGCCGTCGTGTATCCCGTGATATGTCCAGTGTTCAGGCCGCTGAAAGTACGGATAATGAGGATTAGAGCAAAAATACCAAGTATCTGGCCGGCAATTGTAATAGGGTGACCATGCCTTTTCCATCTCCATCTAGTCGGCCTGAACCGGAGGGTGTTCTGCACTTCATTAAGTGCGCAGCCAATACCCCCGATAACGACCAGGACAATAAAGCTCGTTTGGTCGCCTCCAGCAAACGGGACTTTCATGCCGGTTAGAACAGCAACGACGAAGAACACTGCCACCAATCCAAGCACTATTGAAAATACATTATTTCAACGTGTGGTTAAGAATCGTGCTTTCATACTATTCCTCCTTGCTATATCATTTAGTTATATTCTTGTGGACTATTTCACTATCTCCGCTTAATCTGTCAAGAGATATACATGAATACTATTTGAACTGGAGCTAGCGTACACTTTGGGCATCTTTCGTAAGCATATCATTATAGATGTAAGCTTCATATACTTTTTGACCGCCTATAGAAAGACACTAAAAATTCTGTATTGTCCTGAAGCTAAAATAAGCAACGGTCTATTAGTTCCAAGCCAGATGTCCCAAAGGTTCCTTTACGTATAAAACAGAACCTTTGTGTCAATCACCAAAACCCTGTTTTGTTTGTGAAGTTCCATTATGTCCCAACCTGTCCCAAACATTTTAACGTCAAAATAACGTCGATTTTTCAGGTATAACCTGAAGCTAACGGGGCAACAATAACGACAATGGTGGAAGATAACTCTATACCAATAAAGAAACTAGAAGCCAAACCGTGCCCAAAATGAACCAATAATCTTCACTAAGTAAACAGCAGCGGGCATCAGTACTGACATCGCCAGGCGACGGACAATGTCTACGCTAAAGGGCCATGTTGGGGTCTCTTTCACTCTCTTTTCGTAGGTTACCAACGCAGAAATGGCAGAGGAGAGGTCACTAATTCCTTCCAGCTGCCCCTGTGTTACTCGGTCCTCCAATTCGTGGGAAAACTCCGCCAGATGTTTTCGCGCCAGGTCCAGATGACGTGTTTTGACCTTGGCCATAGCAGTGTGAGTACCCCACATAGACAGAAAAAACAACAATACAGTAAAGCAAACTAGAATTGCCCATACGGTGATGTTACTCCACATAAGTAGGTCTTCCGGAGTTTGGAAGACCAGACTCAGGCTGATGCCGCCGATAAAAGCAACGGAGAAGCCCAGACTTGAGCGGGCGACGGGTGTCAGCACTCCAGACTCAAATATATCGGGGTTTATGTGTTGACGACTTAATCGTCTAATGTACTGGTTGCCGGTAAACGAACTGTAGATTAACCAGCCTAGTAGACCAAACAACATCGTTTGTGTAGCCACATCGTAAGCACTTAACCAGATTGTACCGGATGCCCAACTCCTGCCCCAGGGTTACCACAAAGACAGCCAGAAAATTGCTCCTATAAGTATTGCCACCCGCTCCCAGCGGCGATTGGGCACAGGAACTTCCACCTCGACCCACTTCGAGTCACCTTTGTCTATAGGCAATAATGATCGCAAACATAGTACAGATCGCCACCACAGACGCCATATGAAAGGATAAACGACCAAGATATATAGTATTAAGACTGGCCCATCCAAGAAACTTCGCCATAGACTCCAATGTGATAAGTCAGTGAAAACACCATCTCGGTAAGCTGCCAGGACTAACAATATGAGTAATGGAGCGGCAACTATGACCATAACCCAGCGCCACTGTACGCGAGAACGCTTCATCAACTGCATAACCAATGGGTAAGCGCGGGGCTCTTCTGTCATGTATCACTTCCTGTGCGCTGCTGAGATTGACGGCAACAATCGTTGGTTGAGACTCTAAACAATCGAGCCACACTTTGTCAACGACGTAAACGAAGTCTTCAGTACAATCCATCAAGACTAGCACATCGAAGACAGCACCCATAACAATAAGAACAACGACGGGTATACCAACAATAATCTCAAGCTAGACGTAAAACGAAAATCTGCTTATTTTGGTGAAATTTGAGGATAGTCCAAGCCATAATTTAAAGCTAAAGGTTACCCCTAACTAGGTAAATTGTGGCTCCACAGAATTGACCTAGTCACTACCTTCTGTGTAGCAGCTACCATGCAGGATGGCAAGTCGGTTATAATCTCGTCTGTCGGATGCATCAATAAACGGGGCATTATGGAAAGGTGCTGCGGCGCGAGCTGGCTGCAGAGGAGAAGCTGTATTATTATGACAAGGCGGGTACACTGAACTGGCGAATGGTTTTAGAGTTAGTGCGAGCTTGGAGTAACTCTTGGAAACCTTATACCTAAATAGATGGGGGAAGTACATTGCATAATACAGGCACAGCTACAGAACAACAGGCTCCCAATAAAGAACCTGTCCGGCTATATTATCTTGACTGGTTACTTGTAATAGCAATCCTAGGCGTTGTTTTATTCCACACTATCCATCCATTTGATGAACTAGGTGACTGGATCATTAAGAACGTGGAACGAAGTGCCATAGTGACCTTTTATGGCGGGTTTTTTACTCTCTGGGGGATGCCGTTTTTCTTCTTCATGGCAGGAGCA
The DNA here is from genome assembly GCA_041551495.1 of Dehalococcoidia bacterium. GTDB lineage: Bacteria > Chloroflexota > Dehalococcoidia > GIF9 > AB-539-J10 > RBG-13-51-36. The sequence continues at coordinate 441 of JBFEMR010000080.1, read as the reverse complement.
ACTACTTGGTTCTCGTTACATCGACGTGCTGTAGGTCAATATATTCGTGCGCGTGTCACGCGGTTACTTATTCCGTTCATCGTTGGCACTATCATACTGACGCCGATCCAGGTTTACTATGAACTAATTCATAAAGGATGGTGGAAAGGAGGCTCCTTCATCGAGTTTATCTTAAGTAGCGAGGTGCGCAACTACTTCTTTTTTGAGTTCCATCAACTAACCTTTGGGCTTGAGTTTTTTGGCCGCGTGGGATATCACCTGTGGTTCGTGGCCTTCCTATTCCTCTTCGCTATCATCACTCTACCAGTCTTTTTGTGGATGAAAAAAGCTTCCGGTAAACAATTCGTCGCTTCGCTCGCGCAGTTAGCGAAATGGCGTGGGGGTCTTCTGTTATTCGTCATCCCGATGATATTGGCTCGCTTCCTACTTCAACAGGACATG
>JBFEMR010000079.1:0-3392 GCA_041551495.1 Dehalococcoidia bacterium | reverse complement strand
CCGAAAACAATTGAACCAATAACGCCGACTACCAGCACTATCCAGCCCACGACTTTTAAAACCCTGGCTGCAAAGGGCAGAAAACTATACTTTTGCATCTTGCCTCCTTTTTTACCTAAAGTTGTTCACTGTAAAACTTTATAATCGCTTGATTTACCAGACACAATCATATCGCAACTTGTAGAATCTTGAACTTTACTCAAATTCGCCTTTCCCTAAGCTGACGAATATAATGGCGAGTAGCCCAAGAATCGCCCAAGGACCAACGAGTGCACAGATAGCTCCAGCAAGCGCTAATCCCCAAACCTGTCTTCTTAAGGCGTAAATACCACCCACTATAGCTATTATCCCAAATATAAGTGATGGAATGCCAAAAAGACCAGGCCATGGTAGACCAAAGAATCCGCCTATGAGGGTGCCGAGTAAGGCAACTACTATACCGGTGACTACAGCAATACATCCTGCAATTATAGAGAGTATACCTGCAGTTGTTGGCTTCCAAGTTTTCTCCATCTCTGGCTCTCCTTTTTATCTGGTTATATAACGATATAATTAGAAGCCCTCATTGTCAATACCCCAAAACCCCAATCATCAACAAAACGACAGGCTTGCTTGCCTTAACCTATCCTGGCACTGTAACAGACATTCCCTTGCCTTGTCATCAATGGCGAATCTTTAAAAACTTATAGCAATAACTAAAAGAGGACTTGCTAACATATAAGCCAGGGTATGAATGACAAACCCATTACGGCTGCTACAATTGCCGTGATTATCAGACCTATTCCCAGAGTAATAAGAAACATCCGCCACCACAATCCCCAGGCTAACTTCCAAGTTGGCCTCACCTCGTTATCCATCAATTCTTACTCCTTTCCTCATTTTGCTATACGGAAGACTTTTCAACTGAATAAATAGCTTTATTATTCAGCAATCCATTATAGGTATAGCTGTTACTCGATGTCAATATAGTTACGGATTGTTCATTAAATTGTTCATAGTTAGCTTATTGAACCATGAGAGGTACTCTAGAGCTGACTAGCTTGCCCTTCGACTTTGCTCAGGATAGAAATCCGGACCTTTCAAAGGGTTTCGAGGGGTCCCAAGTAGCCTAAACAAGCTCTTTAACCATATAAGCGCCTTCCACAAAATAGCCAAGTGACCGATAGTATTCCCTGGCGCCAACCCCACTAAGCACAGATAATCTATTTGCCCCGAAATCCCCCTTGGCGATTCTTTCTGCTTCATGTACTAACCTTTCACCTAGACCCTGATGTTGAGCGGCTCTATTGAGCCTACCTCCTAGTGGTACTTCTGGACCGAAGACATGTAGCTCCCTGACTAACGCTTTACTTTCATTTATTCTCAACCTTAACAAGCCAAACAGGGTTTCATGCTCGTCCTCGTATGAAAGGTGGACTTCTCTCCCTCCCCAGGTTTCATAATCCATCCTGCTTAATAAAGATTCGCCAATTGTCCAACCATCTCTAATTCGATGTCCGTATTCCCGACAACGAATACAGCTACAGCGTAGTCCTGCTTGCTCCATCTTTTTTCTAATAGTCCCTCTAAGAGCTAAGTCTCTGCTACCGGCAATGATAAATTTGCTGGGAATATCCCGCATCAACCTCGGAATCCTAACATATTTGGGAATTAGAGCTTTAATAGCTATAAGCAAATCAATCATTGCCTCTTCTCTATAAGGTCGATAGCGATTATCCCGATACCAATTCTCTAATTCACTACCCCGAACTACCAGCGTGGGATAAAGCTTAAGTCCATCAGGCCGAAAGCGCTTGTCTTCAAACAACTGCCGCGATAATTCCAGGTCATGCTCAGGTGTAGATCCCGGTAAACCAGGCATCCAGTGATAGTAAACCTTAAATCCATAGTCGCGTAATGACCTGGTCGCCGAGATAATCTCAGCTACTCCGTGTCCCCGTTTTGTCGACCGGTGAACCTCGTTGTCCAAAGTCTGTACTCCAAGCTCCACTCTGGTGGTACCAAAATCGAGCATGCTTTTTATCTCCTCTTCTCCACAAAAGTCAGGCCTGGTCTCAATGCACAATCCCACACATCGACACATTGCATTTTCATTGAATTCTTTGGCTTCCTCTAAATTGATAGAGGTAATTCCATTCAGAGCATCGTAGCAGTCCTTAATAAATTGATACTGATAATCAAGGGGATAAGATAGAAAAGTGCCCCCCATAACGATAAGTTCTATCTTATCTCGAGCATGGCCCATTTCAACCAATGTCTTAAGTCGGATCTCTACCTGTTTTTTTGCATCAAAGCCGCAACTTCGAGCTCTGAGCACCGCCGGAGACTCAACAGTATAGCTCTTGGGCGCTTCAGGAGAAGTGGGGCAATAAACACATTTGCCAGGACAGGGAAATGGCTTGGCCATGACTGCCACTGGTGTTACGCCAGAAATAGTTCGAGACGCTTTCTTCATGTCATCTCAAATAGCATTTCGCTATAATATGCTAGAGTTTAGCAGAGTGTATCTATGACCACAAACAGAGAGGTTTTCGACCAAATAGCTGAGAGCTGGTATCGAGTAAGACACTGGCCTCTATTAGAAAAAGAGCTCGAGGAACTGGCAGAAAGATGGCGAATCGGAAAGCTGCTAAATGTGGGCTGTGCGCACGGGCCGGATTTCTTGCCTTTCAGCAAGGGCTTTGAACTGTGGGGGATGGATTTTTCCCTAGGTATGCTCAAGCAGGCTATACGATTTTCCATCAAGTCTAAGCTTTATGTCAACTTAATAAACGCTGACGTCTCGTTCCTGCCTTTTCCAAACAATACTTTCGATTGGGCAATATCAGTAGCCACCTACCACCATATCAAAGGCGAAAAAGAAAGAGAAAAAGCACTCGTGGAATTGAACCGGGTATTGAAGCCCCAGGGCGAAGCCTTTTTAACTGTATGGAATCATGGACAACCAAGGTTCTGGTTCAAATCAAAAGAACAGAAAGTTCCCTGGAGACTAAAAGGAAGAACAATCGACCGCTACTACCATTTGTTCTCCTATAGTGAGATACGGAAGCTACTAATTAGAACTGGCTGGGAAATCATTGCTATATCACCGGAGAAATCCTACACCTTCCCGATAAAACATTTCTCACGTAACATATGTGTCCTGGTAAGGAAACAGAACGCGCCTCACGTGCTAGCCGGCTAATGCTTCAGTCTTGCGCGAAGAGCGATATTCCCCAACTTACGTGGGGCTATGCCTCGAACCCGAAGCTACTGCTCAATTTGATCACCGGCTGAGTCCTGAGCTGTATTCACCTTGCCGGGAAGTCCGGCCTCAACAATTCTAATGAAAGCATCCACCAACTTAGGGTCAAATTGAAGTCCGGCGCCTTGTTTGAGCTGTTTTATTATCT
>JBFEMR010000078.1:0-3413 GCA_041551495.1 Dehalococcoidia bacterium | reverse complement strand
TTCTCCTTTATTCTAAAAGAGGTGTTGTTTGCTCTTCAGACGTTTGTTCCTCTGTTTTCTGTTCCTCCGGGCTCTGTTCTTCCGGACTTTGCTCCTCGAGATTTTCTTCTTCCGAGGCTTGTGCTATTGCCACTTGTTCCTCTACTTTGCTCTCCCTTGGTCTAAACTCGCCATCCAAATTGACGCTGCCTATCTCAAAGGAAGGTTGATGTGCTTGCGATACGTGCTCGTCCCAACAGTAGGCGTGCACAAAAGCACCACAGGAACAATGGAAAACAACCCTGTCAAAAAGTAATGGGTTTCCACATACAGTGCAATTCATCTATATGTCCTCCTGTAATTAGCACTCTTGCTATCAAATTGCTAATTATAGCTCGCTTATTGAGTTTTATCAAGCTTTGCGTTGGTAGTTATCTTGTACGTTCTGGCAGCCTGTTGACAATTAGCTTGCCAAGCAGCTAATATGGACGGGTTTTCATGGGCATAAAACATAACATGCCTGAGTCCTTCTTGCTTTATCACGACACAGTGCAGGTTGAGTTAAAAAGCGTTATTGATAGCTGTCCTTCTGTTCTATGTGACATGCTGCGATACCACATGGGCTGGCAGGATGAGCATGGACATTCCTGTGACAGAGAATCGGGCAAATTTGTTCGCCCTACCCTCTGTCTCCTTAGCTGTCAAGCAGTGGGGGGTGATACATCACAGATATTACCTGCAGCGGCAGCTATCGAACTTATCCACAATTTTTCTTTAATCCATGACGATATAGAAGATGTCAGCGATGAGCGTCATCACCGGCCAACTATATGGAAATTATGGGGCCAATCCCAGGCGATAAACGCGGGTGACGCTATGTTTACTCTGGCTTATGTAGCGTTACTTAAGCTAAAAGAGCGGGGAATATCTGATGAAAAGATCGCCGGTGCCATCAGAATGTTGAGCCTAGCTTGCCTGGAGCTTTGTGATGGGCAATATTTAGATATAGAATATGAGAACCGTCTAGACATCAACATCGAGGACTATCTTGACATGGCAGCAAAAAAAACAGCAGCCCTGTTTGCTTTATCAACTGCTTTGGGAGCATACCTGGGGAATGCTGATATCAGGTTGGTGGATTTTTTTCACATGTTCGGAAAAGAATTGGGCATAGCCTATCAGATTTATGATGACATATCGGGAATCTGGGGAACGAGTGAAAAAATTGGTAAATCTGTCGGCGATATCTTGCAGAGGAAAAAAACTTTGCCCGTGGTTTATGGACTGCAAAACAGTGAGGGTACGGAAAGAAAAAAGCTCATGAAGTTTTATGCTCAAAAATCTATTGAGGGCAAAGATATCAGGGAGGTTAAAGAGATTCTGACGCAATCAGGCGCCGGGGACTATGCTGAGAATTTAGCTCAACAGTGTTTTCACAAAGCTTTAGCACACCTCGAGGCTACTGGACTCGATTCATCAAGGCTGGCTTCATTAAAGGATACTACCAACTTTCTATTAAAACGCGACTTCTAGGAGGAAAAATGCCGAAAAAAACTGTTGAAGATATTGAGGTTAAAGGTAAAAGAGTACTACTAAGAGTCGACTTTAATGTGCCAATATCAAAAAACGGTGGTAGTATTAGCGATGATAGCCGCATCCGAGCTTCACTGCCAACTATAAAGTATCTCGTTGACCATAAAGCTAAGGTAATTATCTGCTCTCATGTAGGACGACCCAAAGGTAAAGTAGTTGAAAACTTACGAATGGCGCCAATAGCACATAGATTGTCGCAGCTCATGGATTTACCTGTCAGCACGGCCTCCGATTGCATAGGTCCTGAGGTGGAAAACAAAGTAAAAAAACTAAGAGAGGGTGATATCCTGGTTTTGGAAAATCTTCGCTTTCATCCAGAAGAGGAGGAAAATGATGACGGTTTTACCCGGAAACTAGCAGGTCTGGCTGATATCTACGTTGATGATGCTTTCAGCACTGCTCACCGGGATCATGCCTCTATTGTAGGCGTAGCCAAATATCTGCCAGCGGTAGCCGGCTTTTTAATGAAAAGAGAGCTAGAGGTTATGGGGAAGCTATTGCATAATCCCGAACGACCCTGGGCTTGTCTTATAGGTGGTGCTAAAGGGAGCGATAAGATAGAGCTTCTCCAAAATTTGTTAAAAAAGGTTGACATATTACTCGTTGGCGGCGGCATAGCCGCTACTTTCTTAAAGACACAAGGATATAATGTGGGAAATTCTTCGGTAGATAGTGATAAGTTGGGTCTGGCGAAGGAATTATTACAGGAAGCCAAGGAGTGGAAAGTGCCATTTCTAATTCCTATTGACGTGCTTATAGCGGAAGAAATCAAGATCGGAGCCTCAACCAGAATAGTACCGACAACCGATATACCGGCTGATAGCCACATCGTAGATATTGGTCCCAAATCAATTGACCTTTTTCAGAATGAGCTAAGAAAATGCCGTACCATCATGTGGAATGGCCCTATGGGAATATATGAAATACCTCAATTTGCTCAGGGAACCAGGGCTATAGCAAATTTCCTGTCTACTCTTGATGCCACTACTGTTATTGGTGGTGGTTCCTCTGCCGAGGTAGTTCAAGAAATGGGACTGGCCGACAAAATGACCCACGTTTCCACAGGTGGTGGTGCCAGCCTGAAGTTTTTGGAGGGAATTACCTTAGCCGGCGTAAAAGTTTTGTTAGATAAGGAATAGAAGGAGGGAATGAAATGAGAATTCCATTTATTGCTGGTAACTGGAAAATGTATACTACGGCAACTGAAGCTGAAAAGCTTGTTCTAGAGATGCTGGATAAACTGGACGGAATAAAGGGAGTGGAGAAGGTAGTTTGCCCGCCGTTCATATCTCTAGTTGCCCTAAATATGATGTTACAGAATTCGTCTATTAAGCTAGGTGCTCAAAATATGTATTTTGAGACTGAAGGAGCTTATACCGGTGAGATATCGCCGATAATGCTCTGCGAGTTATGCGAATTCGTCATACTGGGACATTCTGAGCGGAGGTGGTATTTTGGGGAAACCGACGAAATAGTTAATAAGAAGGTGAAAGCAGCTCTGGCAAACAAGCTACAACTTATCTTGTGTGTTGGGGAGAGGCTTGCTGAGAATGAAGCTGGCGAGACAGAGGATGTGATTAATAAGCAGGTGACGGGAGCATTACGGGGTATAGAGCCTGTCTCCAATTTGGTGGTTGCCTACGAGCCGGTTTGGGCTATCGGTACAGGCAAGGCGGCAAGTGGTGAGCAGGCGGCAGCTACCATCCGGTTTATTCGTGACGTTCTGGCTAAACTATGGAATAAGAGTGTAGCCCAAAATGTGCGTATCCTTTATGGCGGAAGTGTTAACAGTAAGAACATCGCTGAATTTATTTCCCGTCCAGAAATCGATGGTGCTCTGG
>JBFEMR010000077.1:0-3416 GCA_041551495.1 Dehalococcoidia bacterium | reverse complement strand
CGCCACCTCCTGTACCTTTGATACATCATATGAGCATTAAGGGGAGTTGTCAATACGCCTTTTTCGGCTGTTTGGCTTCATCTGGTTATGACCCGCCGCAACATAAACAACTGTTAGAGCAATTATAATCGGTCAACATTCAAATTCACGATGAGTTATCTTTGCCAACTGGCTTTCGCTCCATGTAGTGCAGAATCTCACTAGTATCAATAAGCTGAAAGCCATTCCTGGCATATAATGACTCCACCGGATTGTTCTTCAGAAATTTTAGTGTCACATTCTTACCCATTTGGTCTGCCTTATCCAGAATACTCTTCAGCAAGTATGTACCAATACCCTCATTTTGGTAATCAGGCAGAATAAAGAATTGGCCTATGTCAATGCAATCCACAGTCTCAATTGTCGCAATGGTGCCAATTAGTTTGCCATCGTAGGTTATGATATCGGGCCTTTGCTGTTGCCAGGCTCTATCATGATAATTCCGCTGAACATCCTCATCCCAACCAAACATAGAAGTTATATATTCCCCTTCAGCCATTTTCTTAACCTGATAGCTGAATTCCCTATATGTTTCGTCAGCGGGAATAAGCCTAATCAGTGAGTAGTCGATCATAGCAGTCATTTGCTCGTTGCAGTCATTATATTGCCCATGATTACAGCGCTTGAAAATGAAGCTAATATATCCAACCTGTAAGGGTATGCAGGGATGAAATAAGACTGAACTATTTCAAGCATTATCCCTGGAAGTGAATGTTCCTAATTTAATGTAAGAATCTTCACCTCTTGCCCAAGCTTTCAAATTGGCCAGCCTTTCACCGTTATCACCATGCTCAGGATGGTCGAAAGCTTCCTGAAGTATACTGCAGGGAAGACTCGAACATAGTCCACAATGCTCTATGCCTTTCTCAATGGAACACTTGGCAACCCTGCATTCACCCCAAAACATATTACCTTTCGTCATTTGGCACCCCAGGCAATTCATCTTATCTTTCCATTCACAGTCTCCGCAGTAAGCACCACACCTTGCTATGAGCTCTCTATCCATCTCGTAATCCCCCTTTCCAATTGCATTTGGTTATTTCTAGATTCTTAGTTGGGATTTGCCATTTCAACTCACGAGGATTAGTTTCTTAACTCCCACCTTGTCTCAATATGATTATAACCTTAGCCAGTGCCAAATGGAATACGGATACGAGGCTAACATTTGCCCGATAAGCAAGGATTGAAAGTTAGATTGTTCACAGGAAAATCTAGTGTTCTCTCGGGATATTGGAGCTAGTTACATTTCGTCTGTTAATGTTGTCTCGTAGAAAAATCTGGTTAACCTTGAAATCGTCAGCTTAACCTAGCTTCTACCATAATGCTCCTCTCTTTAGTCCTCCCTAACTTGGTTCTTGCTTGGGGAGTAGTTTTAGAAACTGACCTTTGCTTATTACCAAGAATATAAGTGCTAGTAAGCCAGGCACAACGTATAGCACGCCAATGCGAGCCGTGTAATCCGCTATGAAACCCGCAAAATACTCCCTATTAAAAATGTGATATCCAAGAAGGAATGTCTCTGACCAGAAAGCCGCAGCGATAATTGCAGTGCATATCAAGCAGATAGCTCCTGAGAGAGCCCACCCATAGCAACGCTTCGTTAGTGCGCAAATGCCACCTCCCGAAATCAGGACCACTAGCAGCGTGCCTGCTATTATCGTTTGTATGCCCTTGTCAAGCTGGATAGCCGAAAGAAAAGCGCGGAGAAACTGCCAGATTACTAACAGGGGACCTTCAAGAAAGTCAGGGGAAAATGGGATGCCCAAAGGCCAATAATCTGCTAACTGTGCCGGCACGATGCTTGAAAGAGCACCAAAGACTATCAACAGAATACCTGCTGCTATTCTGATTCCAACCTCCTATCCCTGTTATTACAGCATGAAAAACTTAGTCAAGCCTCAGCTTCTGACCACTCGCTTCTCCTGAGACAAATGAATATTTGTGGGAGAATCCCCACAGGGATGAGTAAACAAGGTATCCAGATCGCTTGAAAACGAATTATTGTGGAAGGGAGAGAGAGCAAGAATAAAATCATAAAAAGCAAAAGCCATAGGCTCAAAGCGAAACATAGTTTCCAATATTTCCTCTTAAGGCAAAAGACTCCACCCGTAATAATAGGTATAACTGCAAAAATCGTTAACAGGGTAACAGTAAGGTAATTGGGAGGCGCAACATAATACTTCGCTAACTCAAAATGAATACCCACCGTTGTCACACTAAAAATTATCATTAAAATACCTGCTGCTCTCCTCATCCCAGTTTCCTATCCCTATTAATGCACCATGAAAAATCCAGTTAGCCTTGCATTTCCTTCCATTCTTCTTTGGTAAGATAAACGAATACTATGGATAGCGTTCCTAGAATAGAGAAAACCCAGGATAACCAATCTAAACCAGAAGGGGGAGAACCCGTCAACGACACAAGCATAATGAAAACTGCAAGCCAAGCCGAAGCCAGGCATACCCTCCAGTATTTTTTCTGAAGGCAGAAAATCCCACCGGCAATAAGAAATGCAACCGGAATAATCATTAACAGGTTAGAAACAATTTGATAAACAGGAATACCATAGCCCCTCAGAGCATAAACCATAGTATTCAGCAAGAACACACCAAAAATTATCAACATAATACCCGCTGTTTTTCTCATTCTAGCCTTCCTCCAATTCCATTATATCCTTAAAGAATCGCTAATGGAAGACATAAACAAATATAGCAAAGGAGTCTACTGTATTGACACCCACTACTATGGGGGATAAAATCCCGACGAGAAAGGAGGAATAGAAATGAGTGAGGAAATTAAAGAGCTTTCCGACAAGATTGATAGAATGCGGCAAGAATTTATCAGGGATAAATATCAGAGTCTGGGTTACATATTTTTGGGGTTTACTCTGGCGATGATCAGCCTTACCGTAGTTAATCCTCACCCGGCTAACATAGCAGCATCAATCGTTTTTCTTTTCATGGGTTGGATATCCCTGGTTCGTTCAATAAGAGTGAAGGCAAGGTGGGATTCCGACAAGTAGAAACCGATGTTAGGGTCAAATTCCTCTAGTTCTTTTATAGATTCATTTTGAGGCGAGGTTATAAGGAAGGGGGGCGTTAGCCCCCCACCTTAATTGGTGTCCAAAATTTTGACACTGCCTGCCCTATTTATTTTGGAGCTCTCGTCTTCACCAGGCCGACATCACAGGCTTCTCGCCAGGCTATATCCGTATTGTAAAGCGCCCAACCTTCATCGACAATGTCACTCACCCATACAGCCTGATGGTAGGTCGGACTACCACCAGCCTTCTTAAAGTATAAGACTATAGCTATGTCCTCTCCAATAAGGTCTACAATTTTCCCTTGATACTCCACATAACCGTCTTCATCAAAGGT
>JBFEMR010000076.1:0-3483 GCA_041551495.1 Dehalococcoidia bacterium | reverse complement strand
TATCATTTCCGTAGTCCAGGGATATCCGATGTGCCCTCCCACGATTTTGAGTTCGGGAAATTCAATGGCTACCTCGTCAATATAAGGGATAGGCCGTCCCGGTTCGGAAGGACAAAGAGGACCCGTATGGCCGACCTGGCAACAGAACGGGATCCCGAGTTCGCAACACTCAGCGTATAGGGGGTAGTAGCGCCTGTCGGTCGGCGGCAGGTTCCAGTACCACTGGACGATTCTCAAGCCCTTGAAGCCGAGCTGGCGTACGCAGCGCCTTAGCTCTCGTATGCCATCCATGGGCCGGTACAAATCAACCGACGCGATGCCTATGAATCGGTCGGGATACCTTTTGATGATCGCTGCCACTTCGTCGTTTGAGATGGTCGGCCCGTGAGGCCCCCACCAGGCACATATCAGACCTAACTGAACACCTGCTTCGTCCATGGCAGCGATGGTGAACTCTACTGGAATGTCCTCGGTCAATTTATCTTGACCTGTCCACCTGAGCAGGGACTCAAAACAAGTCTGGTTTATGTGCTTGGGTGTCGGGTGCTGCATCCAGACGTCAATGATTCCGTAATCTTCTGCCATGATATCCTCCTTGTGGTAACGCCTTAAACCTTAATCCTTGGACATATTACAATTATAATAGGGAAACTGCAATGTAGCCTTTTCCCCAGTGCTCTGTGATAAGCCCTGGCTACCGACATAAGTTAGTGAATAAAAATATCGATGTGGTTGGGGAGTGTGGATAATTCTCGAATTACTATTTGGGAAGAAACATCTGATACCGACAATACAGCTGTTGCTCACCTTACATAAGTAGAAATATCTATAACCAATGAGCAAGGCTGTTCGTATACGCAATATTTACAGTCCATATCCTGAAGTGCGTGCCCGTCTCCAATCTGCTATTCTATTGCTTGGTATCTATAAATGAATGACTGTTCTGAGCTCTGTGTTCTATGCAACCAATGCTATTCATGGCTTTTGATATACTTCGCATCTATGAGTGCAAGTAACACTCCTACTCCTATTAGCGAATAACCAACCAATCCCCTATAATCAAATATAATACCGAGCACAACCATAGTCCAACCAAGCATAGTAAGGTTGGAGATCCGGTGGCTTTTCTGTCTCTTAACAATTAAGAGAACTAGTATCGCTATGAATGTAGCAATTGAAATCCCTATATAAACGGTTTGCATATTTTTACCTCCCGACTGTTATTCTTTGACACTGAGTTAACCAAGATTCTTCTTGACTTTCCTTTCTTTATTCGCCATTTCGAAATTGAAAGACTTCCTCTAATTGCACATCAAATGCCCTGGCAATCCTAAAGGCTAGCTCAATAGAGGGGACATACTTGTTTTGCTCCAGGGCAATAATAGTTTGCCGCGTGCAACCTGCCTTGTCGGCCAGTTCTTCCTGCGTCATCTCATTGTGGTCGAAACGCAGCCTTCTAATCCGATTCTCTATTCTACCCATTGCGGTTGATTTCCCAGTAGCCCACCAGGATACCGAGGGATTGGGCTAATGTGCCAATAATGAGGGTGGACATGAATATCAGGTTCAGGAATACAATCGGCACGTGTCCCTGGTCCCGGTAAATTTCGGTCAGCGCTATTGTCCAGACAACCAAGGTGAATATCACAGCCAACCATTGAGCCCGGCTGGATCTTTCAATAATTAGTCTGTCGCGTTCATCAAGCTGTGTTGGTTTTCGAAGAGTTAGATAGACGAGGACCAGGTAAACAAGAGGTACTCCAATCAACACAGCGTACAGGATTAATCTGAGGTTTAAGTCGCTCTCAAGGGCAGTAACGCTTCCTCGTGCGACTAAAACTGCTATGAGAGCTATAGTGAGAACAAGTCCGATAACAAAGCTGTACAATGCCCTTTTCTGTAACGGTGCCATATTTCCTATCCTCCTTTCATTAGGCTAGTCGTTATTAAAAATGATCCTAATTCCTTCTGTAAGCAACTAAGGTGTAAATGGCTTGAGCCAGCCAATATACGACCACGTTTATTAGAGTGACATACATAAGAAAATAAGGAGACATAACGCTGTTCGTACCTTCAACGTAGACTAAACCGAGTACGAGCGAAGTGGCCGCTAAGGCAGTCATGGCTATAGGACCTGCCAGGGCATTTGCCCGATTCATGATTTTGTGATCTCTCTCATCGATGGTTACTTTGGCCTTGGACGCCCTTATCCAAACCAATGACATCATAATGATGAATGCTGCGAATGCCACCCCCGTGATTGTGAAAAATACATTTTTAAGAGAGTCTTCCTGCCAAAACAAGATCGTCCCGTTAGCAGCTAGGACTATAGCTAAGACAACTAAATAGGATCCCCAGACTATTATGTTACCCCGGGCCATTTTCTGATTCGGTGACATTTTTCCACCTCCTTTCTCCTCTTAATTATTCTATGTATCTTATTCATTACATATAGTAAAAAATCCTTTACATTTTGTCAAGTCCTCACTACATTATTGAGAAATTATTTGTGAAATGCAACCTGGTATCGAGACTGAATCTGCAATTGCGTCTAAATTGATTTAGACGCATGCTGATCGGAAGAAATCCACATTGGTAGTCTGATGAGTAATTCAGCTACCACGAATGGAGTGCAGCAAATCCAATAGAAGAAAAACGATTGAACAGCTTGAAGCTGGTTTCACGTCATATTATTATCTGAAATGGGCCATGATGGATTCGAACCATCGACCCCGGCCTTATCCGAACCGAGGTAATTCTTTTAATGCTACGACCAAAATCTCTCATAAATCGTCCTACTAGCTTAATCCTCTGCCTTGAATTCTCTCTTTCCCAATACGACAAAAATAATTGCCAGTATACCCAAAAGCCCTGATGGTAGGGCACAAAAAATAAAGCCAGCTAAACGCAGATTACGAATCACCAAACTTAGACCGGGAATACCCCCAGCTAAAGACACACTGAAAATCACTGATGGTAGAGCACAAATAGCCCCCGCCAAAGGCAAGCCAAACCTCTTCCTCTTTACGGCCGATACCCCGCCCACTATGGCTATTGTCCCCAAGACTAAGAGAGCCACCCCCACAATAATCAACCAAGTCGGCACAATCGGCCAAAGAGGTGGATATATCGCGTGAACCTGAGGATACAACAGTGTTTGTCGTACGGCGGGGCTTACTACTAAAGCCACTAGTGCTCCACCACCAATTATCTCAAACGTTCCCGCCAATATGCTTGAAATCCCCCCAGCGATAAACAACCCTGGCCTTTGACTACCACCATTGGATTCCATTTCCTCTCCTCCTCATTTCGTCTTTTCCTCTATCAGCTCTAAAATTAAATTTCTCAATAATCAACAGGATTGTTCCGCCATTTTCATCCAATCTGGAGTATGAGTCACGATATATATTTTAAGTACTTATATATTAAGTACTTAAATCTTCTCTACTCTTATCTTCTTCTCTTGTTTCTTCTCTTCTTCTT
>JBFEMR010000075.1:0-3654 GCA_041551495.1 Dehalococcoidia bacterium | reverse complement strand
GGCAATGGATACAAAGGTTATTCAGCAGCTCAACCGATGGAAGGGCAGAACTGGATACGGGTAATTGAAAAAGAGCGGGGACAATACCCCAAGGTTAAGGCAAGTTATACACCGATACTCTGCATGCATTGTGAAGATGCGCCGTGTATCAAGATGGCGCGGAATGGTGCAGTATACAAGAGAGCGGACGGCATAGTCATAATCGACCCCGTAAAGGCCAAGGGACAGAAAGAGCTCATTTCGTCATGTCCTTATCGGGTGATTGAGTGGAATGAACAGGAGCAGCTACCGCAGAAATGCACACTGTGCGCACATATGCTCGACAATGGAGAGAAAGAGCCCCGGTGTGTGGAGTCCTGTCCTACAGGAGCCTTGATCTTTGGTGACCTGGATGACCCTGGAAGTGAGGTTGCCCGGCTTATAGCTTCGGGCAAAACGGAGGCGTTACATGGTGGGTATGACATTAAAGAGAAAGTGAGGTACATGGGACTGCCCGGGAAGTTTATTGCCGGGACAGTAATCTATGGAGACAGAGATGAATGTGCTGAGGGGGTGACAGTAGTTTTAAGTAGTAACGGCGAGAGCCGGGATGTGAAGACAAATGCGTTTGGCGACTTTGAGTTTGAGGGGCTAGCGGATAACACGGAATACACTATAGGAATAACAGCAGGTGGGTATGAGGAACAGACTATAACTGTCAAGACAGTCAAGGATATCTACCTGGGTGAAATATCACTGAAAAATTCCTGAGGCGGTTACTAATAAAAAGTGTAAAAGGACTGAATGACTATGAATGAGATTAGCTACCGAGAACCGAGCGAGATAAAACAGATAGTGGTGATAGGGGCGGGCAACATGGGCGAAGGCATTGTTCAGAACTTTGCTCAGGCTGGTAAAAACGTTAAAGTGCTCTCCCGTAGAAGGGAGACGCTGGATAAGTGCCTTCAACAGATAGATACCAACCTGAAATTGTTTGCTGAGTTCCAACTCCTAGAAGAAGCCCCCGAGGTTATTAAGTCGAGGATTAGCTATATACCAATGGCTGCACTACCGGAAGCTATTAGAGGTTGTCACTTCGTTGTGGAAACGATTCCAGAAGTGTTAGCCGATAAAAGAGAACTTTTCGGAAAGCTTGATGGTTGTGATCCCGATGTTATATTAGCCAGCAATACCAGTAGCATAACGATTACCACGTTAACCGAGGACATGAAGACTGCATACCGCGTCGTCGGTACACATTATTTTAACCCGGCGCATATTATGCCACTCGTTGAAATTCATAGAGGAAAATATACATCCGACCGAGTAGTTGAAGCGACAATAAATTTAATGTCACAGGTCGGTAAAAAACCAATTCTGATAAAGAAAGAAATTCCCGGATTCATCGTCAACAGGATTCAAGGTGCCATCTTTCGTGAAATCGGCTATCTGCTGGATGAGGGAATTGCCACACCAGAAGATATGGACATAGCTGCCAGGGCAATGTACGGATTCCGGCTATCCTGCGTGGGCCCTATGGAGGCAGATGATATGATTGGCCTTGATACTTCAGCGAGAGTGTCTGCAAACCTTTTTAAAACGCTGAGCAACCGAACGGAGCCATCGACAACACTTTTGGACAAAGTTAATAAAGGCGATTTAGGCATCAAAACAGGAAACGGTTGGTATGATTACCATGGAAAAACAAGGACACAGGTATTGGACGAGATTAATAGACGGCTATTAAAGCAGCTGGTTCTATTCCAAACCCAAAATAAATAAATTACTATTAATAAGGAGAAGTTTATGCTAGACGGAGAAAAAATTTCACGCAAAGTCATTATTACTGCAGCGGTTACAGGGCAAGGGCCGACGCCCAGCATGTCGGATTATCTACCGGCAACACCGAAACAAATTGCTGATGACGCGGTAAAAGCATACGAAGCTGGTGCCGCTATTGTCCATGTCCATGCCAGGAAACATGAGACAGGTGAACCGACACCGGATTTGAATATTTTTCGTGAAATTGTCACTGATATAAAGAGGCGTTGTAATGTAGTCATCAACATTACAACGGGCGGAGCAGGTAATGAGAAGGAACGCATTGCCGTAGTGCCTGAATTCAAGCCAGAGTTGGCTACCCTTAATTGTGGCTCACTGAGTGGTACGATGATACATGTTGCGGAAAAAATGAAAAGTTATAAATTCGCTTGGGAAGAGGCACATATCAAACAGGAAGACCTTATTTTCCCAAACACTTATAAAATGATGAGGGAATACAGTCAGATTTGTAAAGAAAATGATACCAAGCCGGAAATAGAGATCTGGGATTTAGGACAGGTCGGTGCAGTCGCGTTCATGGTCATGCGACAATATGTTTCAAAACCTCTGCATCTGCAGTTCGTAATGGGAGGACTGAGTGGTATGCCGGCAACACCCGGTACTCTCAATTTTGTATATGAATACACTCGAAAAGTACTGGGTGATTTTACCTGGTCGGTAGCTGCGGTTGGGAAAGATCAAATCCCAATTGCCGCAGTTACTTTGGCACTTGGCGGTCACGTTCGAGTCGGTATGGAAGATAGCCTATGGGCTGGATATGGTAGACTCGCAAGAAGTAGTGCCGAGCAGGTAAGTAAGGTTGTGAATATAGCAAAAGAAATGAGTATTGTGCCAGCCACACCTGATGAAGCCAGAGAAATAATCGGTCTAAAAGGGATTGACAAGGTAAATTTCTAGAATGATACTTGATAGCATCCCTTAACATAAAACCGAATTCAAATACATGTTTAAATTTGAAAATATATAGCAAGGTAGGGAGAAAAATATGAATGGGTTATTTGATTTATCGAAAAAGGTAGGTATTATTACTGGTGGTTCAGGTGGAATAGGGAAAGCGCTAGCTATAGGTTTGGCAAAACATGGGGCTGATGTAGTAGTGGCAAGTCGGACTTTAAGTAAACTTGAACCTGTAGCCGCCGAGATACAAGCTCTGGGTAGGAAAGCAATGGCAGTCTCGTGCGACGTTACCGATGAGAACTCGGTACAGGATATGGTGGGCCGTGTGGTCAAGGAGTTTTCACATATCGATATTCTGGTCAACGCCGCTGGAGTCAATATTCGCAATTCGGCTGAAGATATTCCAGCAAATGACTGGAGAAAGGTTATGGATTTCAATGCTTTTGGCACCTTTATCTGCTGCCAGGCGGTAGGACGGGTCATGATCAAGCAGAAGAGCGGAAAGATAGTCAATGTCTCTTCAGTGCGTGGGAGATATGGAGCTCCATCGGGAGCAGTGGCGTATAGCCCCAGTAAGGGGGCGGTGGATACACTTACTCGTACATTAGCTTGCGAGTGGGCGAAGTATAACATTTTTGTTAATGCTGTCGCTCCTACGCTGATTGAGACAGATTTAACGCGACAGGCTTTGGCTAATCCTGAGTTTGCTAAAACAATGAGAGCTCGTATCCCACTGGGCCGATGGGGATTTCCTGAAGATGTGGTTGGCCCGACGGTATTTCTGGCTTCCAAAGCATCTGATTTTGTCACCGGACAGATTATTTATGTTGATGGTGGTACGACGACGTGGTAGATTTTACTAAGTAACTGTGGGTTATTGATTAAGGAAGCCCAAAAAACTAAAAAGTAGGGAGGTTGTCAAATGCCAGGAAAAGC
>JBFEMR010000074.1:0-3686 GCA_041551495.1 Dehalococcoidia bacterium | reverse complement strand
TGGTAAAACACTTTGTTATCACTTAGCCACGCTCGATGCACTTTTACACGACAAACAGAGCCGTGCTCTTTATATCTTCCCCACGAAAGCTCTAGCCCAGGACCAGCTACGTAGTTTAAAACAAATCCTGGGTGAAACCAGAGAACTCTCCGATCTTCTATCACCGGAGGCTGTGGCTACTTTCGATGGTGATACACCTCAAAATGAGAGGGCAAACATAAGAAAAAGGGCGAATATAGTGCTTACTAACCCGGATATGCTCCACCTGGGCATTTTGCCCAATCACCAGTCATGGTCCAGATTGTTTCGCAATCTCAAATATATCGTAATAGATGAAACCCATATTTATCGAGGCGTCTTCGGTTCTCATGTAGCCAATGTTCTGCGGAGATTGCGGCGGCTCTGTTCCATGTATGGCTCTAGTCCCCAGTTTATTTGCTGTTCAGCCACTATTGCCAACCCCCAGGAGCATGCTCAAAATATCGTCGGCTTGCCGTTTGAGGCCATTGTCGAAGACGGCTCCCCGCATGGTCAGAAATACTTCACCTTTTGGAATCCGCCTGTTATTGATGAAGCTAAAACCAGCCGACGAAGTTCCAACAGTGAGGCGGCTTTTCTTCTTGGAGAGCTTGTTCAAAAAGAGATTCGTAGTCTGGTGTTTGCCCGCACTCGTAAACTGACCGAACTAATTTATATTTACACCCAGGAACAACTCCGTACCTCCTTGAAGAACAAAATCAGTCCTTACCGGGCAGGATATCTTCCGGAAGACAGACGTCGAATTGAGCGCCAATTCTTCGACGGCGAGCTTCTTGGTTTGGTCGCCACAACCGCCCTGGAGCTGGGAATAAATATTGGCGATTTGGATGCCACTGTGCTTACCGGCTACCCTGGAAGCATTGCCAGTGCGTGGCAACAGGCAGGGCGTAGCGGCAGAAGTACACATAGCTCTCTAAGCTTTCTTATCGCACTGGAAAATCCGCTTGATCAATACCTGATGCGCAATCCAGATTTCTTTTTCGGCAAGAACTTTGACAACGCCATAATCAATCCTGATAACCCTTATGTTCTGAAGCCTCACCTCCTGTGTGCCGCCTGGGAGAAACCTCTGGAAGAAAAGGATAAGGACTACTTCGACGAAACCGGTGCCTTGTTAACCGAATTAGAGCAAGAAGGCAGGCTGAAAAAACGCCAAGAAAAACACTATCTCTCGCCCTCCATTACGTATCCCGCTCAAAATATAAATATAAGGTCGACGTCAGGGCAAAATTATGCTGTTATTGATGACCGGGAGGGTTATTTGTTGGAGACTGTGGAAGCCAGCGTGGCTTTTTTTCAGGTGCACCCCGGCGCTATCTATCTCCATCAGGGTGAATCGTATCTCATAAAGGAACTCGACTTGGCCCGGCACATTGCCTGGGTAGAACCGAAGTCTGTAGATTACTATACTCAGACCATGGAAATAGACGATATCAGGATCACGAGGATGCTCGACAAAAAAGACTGCCGAACGGTGCAGGTGTACTTCGGAGATGTCGATGTAACTAACGTAGTAGTTGGTTTTAAGAGAAAAAGGCAGTTCACGGAAGAGGTCATCGGTGAGGAGCCTCTTGATTTGCCACCACAGAATTTTCCAACCAAAGCTCTGTGGTTTGACTTGCCTCAGAAAGCGATTGATAGGATAGCCGACTCTGGACTTGACTTCCAAGGTGGTTTACATGCCTGTGAACACGCCGCTATTGGCATACTTCCCCTGTTCGCCCTTTGCGACCGCAATGATATCGGTGGTGTTTCCACTTCTTTTCATCCCGATACCGCTAAAGCGCAGATATTTATCTATGATGCTCACCCGGGAGGCATCGGCATTTCCGAGAAGGGGTTTGAGTTAATAACCGAGCTCTGGCAGGCCACTCTAAAAGTCGTGCAGGAATGTCCCTGCGCTGACGGCTGCCCTTCGTGCGTGCAATCGCCAAAGTGCGGCAACAATAACCAGCCCCTGGATAAAGAAGCGGCGATAGCATTGCTTGAAGAACTCGTAGCTTGAGCGAAAATAATTATGATAGCTGCGCTGTTATTCCTAGTACTAATTGCAATAATATTGCATTTAGTCTTGCCTCCGAGTATAATATTACTGTGCTCCAGGATTCAATTCGAATTTTGCAGACTCAAGGGTATAAGGCGACTAAGCCACGGAGGTTGGTACTGGATGTCCTCGAGAAAACTGAAAAACCTCTTTCCCCCTATGATATACAGGACGTTTTACACACCAGGGGCAAATATCTCAACCACGTTACCATCTACCGCATACTCAGTTTGCTTTGCAGCTTGAACCTGGCTCACAAAATGCTGTCCAGCGGCGGATTTGTGAAGTGTAGCTTAGCTGCCACAGAGGGCTGCCATCGGTTCATGGTTTGCCAGCACTGTGGAGCCATTCGGGAATTTGCCGATAAAGAATTATGTCAGGAAGAAAATTCTTTCGCGGAAGATTTAGGGTTCTATACCGAACATCACCATTCCGAATTTTCGGGACTCTGCTCCCGGTGTTATAGAAAATAGTCAATCAGCAAAATAAGAAATGATCAAACTCATAGGTCACGAACTCAAAGAGCACATCCCTTTCACAGCCCTTGGCGCCCTGACGGGCATTATCATCATGGTCATAGTAGTTTTTAGCAACGTTCCGACCAATATCTCCAATACTATTTTTTACACCTTACATCCCCTCCACGTGTTATTGAGCGCCCTTGTAACGACAGCTATGTACGTAAGGTATAAGAAGACTAAATTCTGGGTCGCGATTTTGATCGGTTGGACAGGGTCAATCGGCATAGCCACGATAAGCGACGCTATAATTCCTTATCTGGGAGGAAGCTTACTTAATGCCCGAATGGAGTTTCATGTGCCTTTTATCGAGGAATGGTGGATAAATTTCTTAGCATTGGGGGGCATTGCTATCGGCTATTGGAAGCAAACTACCAAAATCCCGCATTTCGGACACGTATTGCTAAGTACCTGGGCGTCTTTGTTCTACATAGTAGCATTTGGAACGGCTGAGTGGATTCCTTTACTACCTCTTATTTTCCTGTTCTTATTTCTTGCAGTCTGGCTGCCTTGCTGCCTGAGTGACGTTGTATATCCTCTTTTGTTCTTGAGGAAAAAGACAGAATTATCTTCGGCGGAAAGACAGGAAATCGCTGGCTAAACCATGCTAAAAATCCCATATTTTTTGTGGCAACCTAATAATAACCACGATTCCATATGATGGATCTCTAAGTTTCGTCGGAATCTTCTTTTGGGCGTATGCATAATAGTGACAAGACTTCATAGTTTGATTAAGTGACTAATGTTGCCTATACTTATGCAAATACATAACACGCTATCTATTACGGAGGCTGCTTGTTCGATTTATTGAAAAAGACTGAATCAGGAGCAAAAAGAAGCAAGGAAACCTGGTTCGGCAAGATTTCTAATATTTTTAACCGCGACACCTTCAGTGACGAAGTCTGGGAAGAATTGGAGGAGTTACTTGTCTCGGTTGATGTAGGTGTAGAGACTACGAACAAACTCTTGAGCAAAGTAAAACAGCGGGTGAAAACGGACCAACTTTCGGATGTATCCCAGATAAGGGAAACATTGAAAGAGGAAATGGTAAACTTATTGAATATCCCACAGTCAGCAAATTCGAT
>JBFEMR010000073.1:0-3756 GCA_041551495.1 Dehalococcoidia bacterium | reverse complement strand
ACAACCGTCAATGCCTTTCTTCTTCTGGCGTGAATCCGGAATCCCCATCATGCTCCCTGACGGTCATGTGGGTGTGTAATACCTCAGTTCACGGTGGCTATTACATTCGTATAGTTATAATATACTGGCAAAGTAAGAAATTTATCTCTTGAAGACAGGCTTGCGCTTATCTGCGAAAGCCTGCAGACCTTCCTTACCGTCTGGGTGTTCCGCACAACTGCAAAGTCCCAGGCGCTCTCGCTCGATATGAGATTCAAAGGCACTATTGAATGAATCGGTAATTAGTTGCTTCGACCAGCCGAAGGAATTGAGAGAGTTATTGCTCAATTCGTGAGCCATATTCACTGCTTCCTCCAGAGCATGCCCATCATCTACAACTCTGGTTACCAATCCCCAAGTCAATGCCTTCTCGGAGGAAATGGGAGCATCAAATCCAGCTATTTCCAAAGCGCGTGCCAAACCCACTATCCTCGGCAGCGTGAAGGTGCCTCCACCATCTATACAAAGCCCGTTTGATGTATAAGCTTGCCGTAGAGTAGCAGACCGAGCCATAATGCGAAAATCGCAAGCCAGTGCCAAGGAAAATCCACCACCGGCTGCAATCCCGTTAATGGCTGCTATAACAGGTTTGGGCATCCTGCGAATCTCTAGTATTGCTTGATGGAAACTCGACGCCAACTTGTGAAAGGCAACAGAAGGGCCAAGAGGGAACTCGGATACCGATTTAATGTCACCGCCGACACAAAATCCTTTACCTTCACCCGAGATCACCACACCTCGTATCTTTTCATCGACAGCAAGCATAACAACTTGGCGTGCAAAATGCTCGATCATATCATGATTAAAAGCATTGAACACTGCTGGACGGTTTAAAATTAGCTTGGCTATCCCATCATCCTGTGTCATCGTTATCGGCTCCGACATACTCTTTACCTCCTATTTCACCTCTCTATTTTGCTGTTACCACTTGATTTTAAAGATAATCTCACAGGTCCCATTACAGTTACTGGTTTCTCTCTCGTTTGTTATCTCCCCGTCAAGTCCCATAGCCCGGCACCAGGCATCAAATCTCAGCTTTGCCGCACACTTATGAATAGCTGTAGTTCCCGCCTTACTCACCATCTTATGGACATAACATTCTAGCACATGCCCAATAAACGTATTATTGTTCACCACCTTAAATTCATACTTGTGTTCTTCAGGGAAGTAAATAAGAGCTGCAATTTCCATCAACTCTTGTAGATCCTTTATATTCCTGATATCGCCAAAGTCGGTCTCGGCTAGGAGTTGTTTCATTTCTGTTCTGGCTATTGACTTAACTACGGCGAGATTTAGTTTGGTGGCAGTATCGAAACCGAATTGCTCTGCTAATTTTAGAAACCACCTGCCATCATGTAGCAGCCATATATTGCGCAGCAATTTTTCCTTTTGCTTTGGTGCCAGCTTGATTTGCTTTGAACTCATATTCCAGCCACCTTTCCAAACAATTGAACCTAAATCACTATTTATCGAAATTAAATGTGAACTCTCTGAAGCATTTCCCATCGGTGTGCATCATGCAACCTTCCACCTGTGGAGAAACGCTGTACTTTATTCCCATGCCGTCAAACCAGCCGTAGATCCTTTCAAAAATACCGCACTGGTATTCCTCAATAGCACCGATTCGTTTCACCCCCTCATAGCCAAAGCACCTTTCGAAATCCCCGCGGAGAACATTCTTTGCGGGCAGACTGAAGCTTGCCTTCATGAAATCTGCTTTTGCGATGTCCCAGGCAGCCTCGATCAATGACTTGAAGTCTTCAAATGTTTCCACCTTCTCTATGTCCACCGCTTTCTGTATTCTTCTGATCTCTATAGTTCCCATGGCTCTGGCAGCAGCTTTGTTTATCCTGTTGGTCTTCTCGATGCCAAATTCCTGCAAGCAGTGATAGAACCACATGGCCTCATGAGTCATCCAGTTCTTAATTAGTATTTCCTTTAACTCATTTTTCTTAAGTGTCCTCATGTTCGACGGTTCTCCTTTATGTACTAGCTGAATATTTACAACTTATTGTCTTTTGCGTTCCTCTACCCGCACTTCCATGACGATATGCCCCCAGCCGCCGCAGTTGACGCCGACATCAACACAGCCTGTCCTTTTAAAGCGCATCTCATTGGGGTCCACACCAGCATAGAATAGCTCCTGTGCCGCATAAATCAACGTCGGCATTGAGTGTAAGGCACCAAAACAGATTCTTTTGGGACAGAGCTTGGTTAAAATATTGCCGGCGCCGTCAAAATAGAACTTATCGCCCACCTTATGCTGACTGTTACAGCCGTGTGAGTCTACAACTTCTACGATAATGGTCTTATTCATTAGTGCCGGTGCCTTGGAAATAACGTCCTCGTTTCTCGGATTTTCTCTGAACCTCTTCATTTCCTCGTCACTGTAACCCAGGTGCTGTTGATAGAAATTCCAGACATCTTCGCTGATTTTCATGTTGTTTCCTCCTTTAATAACGCTTTGTTATAAACAACATAACAAAGCACATTAGGCTTGTCAATAGAAAATATAACATATTGTTATACAGCTCGAAAATTTCTTTGCTGGATATTACAGGCTGTGATAAAATCCGAGCGTGGTCTCTCCCAGCATAGGCGCGAGAATTCAGCAGGCCAGAGAGGAACTTGGCATCACCCAACAGGAACTGGCAGCCAGGTTAGGCTGTACGCAGGCAGCCTTATCTAACTACGAGCTGGGCAAGAGACGGCTTTATCTTGCCAATCTCGAGAAAATCGCCAGCGTTTTGAGAAAACCTCTGAGCTATTTTACGGAACCAGCCGTCGATGAAGACGATACCCGAGACGGGGCCCGGTATCCTCACCGCTAAAATGCAATAAGTTAGCATTGTGAATGATTGTACAGTCGACCGGGCTTCTACCGTTCTGTTTTCTATAGACACGGAGCATCTTAACCCCCTGCTTTTTGGGCAATTTTCTTCTTACGAAAAATCACTCTGGCTGCTATCAAAGCTAGTGGACCTGAAATCAGAAGAGCCCTTCTGCTTGTGGGCATGGGGTCCCAAAAAGATTGCCAGAAGGCATTCCATACCCTGCTGAAGCCAATATGAGGAATCTTAAATTGTTTCTCGCCCGTTTCGGGATCGTATTGATAAAATTCTACTTGATTATTCTCAATTGAAGTATCCTGTTTACTTTCATAATTCACCCAAACGTGTGTAGGAGATAATTTAATTTGGTAAGAAATATTTTTAGCTTCCAAGACGGAGGCTAGGACCAGGGCTCGAGACTTACAGTCCACTGTTTCTCGCTCCAGCACCTCTTCGATGGTAGGGCAATACCAGGGCATGTTATATGCTATCCAATCGTGGCGATAAGGTATGTAAGCAAGGACTGCTTTCTCTATAGCTACGGGGTCAGAAGGGAAGTCATTCAGCATAAATTCAACAGCGCCGGGGTCAGCATCAAAGTTACGAAGCCTATGAATACTCATAATGAAATTTAGAGGATTGGGATATAACACAAATATAATCCAAAGTATTAATATCAGGGGAAAATATCTCCGAAAAATTCTTTTGTAAGCTTTTTCATTAGCTTGAGGATCGTTCTTCATAGTTGTTGCCTCAATGGGACTGTTAGTAATGTTTCTACTACTTACGTAACAAAGGAAAATCTAACTCCGAACCTGGAGAATCCAGGTAAATATGATTTCGAGCCATTCGAATATCCATTACTTAACTCATTTCCTCCTATGTT
>JBFEMR010000072.1:0-3788 GCA_041551495.1 Dehalococcoidia bacterium | reverse complement strand
CGGTCCCATGCCAACAGAACTCAAAAACAATATCGGTGACTTAATTCGCAAGAGAGCTCATGAGTATGGCGCTACCACAGGAAGGCCACGGAGATGCGGTTGGTTTGATGCTGTGGCAGGTCGCTTCAGCGTTCAAATAAATGGCCTTAGTGATATAGCTCTAACACACCTCGATGTCTACGATGGTTTCCCCTCAATTAAAATATGCACTGCCTACAAATTCAATGATGAAGCCCTGACATATTTTCCTAGCGATATAGCCGTATTGGAAAAATGCCAACCTATATACGAAGAATTGGATGGCTGGCAGGAATCGATAAGTGGAATTCGGGATTTCGAAGATCTGCCGACCGGAGCCCGCAATTATATGTCTCGGCTTGAAGACCTCCTTTACTGCCCCATCAGTCTCGTCTCAGTAGGGCCAGATAGGAGACAAACAATACTAGCTAAGTCCAACAATTTGCTCTGATCAACTGGTCACTTATTACAGCTGCTGAATATGCCAGGGAAAGCTTACTAACCCAATACAAATTAGTGGGTTCCGTTTATGACCGTAAGCCCTTGGGGATAGGCAAATCTATCTTATAGTTCTTCAGTGTAGTCTTTATGAGATTGACTGAGTTTTCGTCAGCCTCAATTAGAGGTAAGCGGGGTTTACCCACTGGAAAACCTAAATAATTCAGAGCCCACTTGAGAGGCATAGGATTGGAAACGATGAACAGGGCATGTATCAGGGGCAATAAATACCGGTGAATCTTTGCTGCTTCTTGAACTTCACCATTAAGGAATTTATCCATCATACCCTTTATCTGAATTCCTACTAGATGAGAGGCAACGCTAATCACACCATAACCACCCAAAGCAAGTAATGGAAAGGTATCACTATCATTGCCGCTGTAAACCAAGAAATCTCCACGTGTTCCCTCAATAATCGCAGCTATTTGCCCGAGATCACCACTTGCTTCCTTAACACCCACAATATTATCAATCTGGCTCAGCTTGATTAGTGTACCGGCATTAAGGCTAGTAACCGTTCGCGATGGCACATTATAGATAATGCAAGGCAAGGCAGCACTCTGGGCAATGCTCCTAAAATGTTCCCACAAGCCTTGCTGAGTCGGGCGATTGTAATATGGAACTACTAAAAGGCAAGCATCCACACCAATTTTCTCGGCTTCTCTGGTTACTTCCTGGCTTTCTTTGGTATCATTGTTGCCTGTGCCAGCAACTACAACTCCACGGTCAGCTACCGCTGACTTGATTTCAGCGAAAAGCCGAAGTTTCTCTTCTTTAGTCAGAGTAGGAGATTCGCCAGTGGTGCCCGAGACGACAACGCCATCGCTACCTGAATCCAACAAAGCCAAAGCCAAATTCTTAGCCTGCCGGTAGTCAACTTCACCCTGAGAATCAAAAGGTGTTACCATGGCAGTTAATAAGCGACCAATCTTACTTTTATTCAACGAAGTCAAAGATTCCCCTGAAACCCCCAGTTTATTTACCTAGCTAGCTAAACTTTCCTTTAGACTTAGCCAACCCCTACCTATACCTTCTTCAGCGATTTGTACAACATTCAAAGCTCCACCCTTACGGACATTATCAGCCACTATCCACATAACAAGTCCATCAAGATGTGAAATATCTCTCCTGATTCGACCCACAAATACATGATCTGATCCACTAGCAGCCCAGGGTTGAGGATAGAAACTGACGGTGGGATCATCAAGCACCCTCACCCCCGGAGCTTGAGCTAGAATCTTCCTTGCTTCTTCAGGGGTGATCGGTGAACTAAATTCCACATTCACTGCTTCACTATGTCCAAAATAAATAGGAACTCGGACACAAGTAGCTGAAATAGCTATGTCCTCGGCATGTAGTGTCTTCCGTGTCTCTTCAATCATTTGCTGTTCCGCCTTAGTATATCCATTATCCAAAAAGACACCGATTTCTGGCAGTACATTAAAAGCTATCTGATGTGAATAGACATGAGGACAAATACGGCGTCCTTCCAAAACTAACCGTGCTTGATTTGTCACCTCTCTCAAAGCAGCACCGCCACTACTAGATACTGACTCGTAAGTACTCACCACAATTCGCTTTATTGGATTGGTCTTGTGCAATGGATACAGTGCTACCACCATTTGAATTGCAGCGCAACTCGGACTGGCGATTATCCCTTTATGCCATTCGATATCCCCAGGATTGACCTCTGGGACTACCAAAGGCACTGTAGGGTTCATCCTGAAGGCACTACTATTATCAATGACCACTGCTCCAGCTTCTACAGCCAAAGGCGATAACCTCTTACTAATATCAGCATCTGTAGAGAAAAAGGCAATATCAACATCGCGAAACGCCTCTGGCCGCGCTTCTCTAACTTCAATTCTACTGTGATTAAACAGGATTTTCATCCCAGAAGAATATTCAGTGGCTAGTAATCGGATGGAGGCTACCGGAAATTTGCGCTGCTCAAGTACCTTAATGATTTCCTGCCCTACAATATCGGTAGCTCCAACAACAGCAATATTGAATCCTTCCATGGCTTTTCCTACAGCTTTAGCAAGGCATCCAGACCATAAATTAGCCCCTTGCGCTTTGTCACTTCCTTAATTGCCAAGATAACGCCAGGCATGAAGCACTCTCTACTTAAAGTATTATGACGTAGGCTCAGAGTTTCACCTGCTCCGCCAAATATTACTTCCTGACCGGCCATAAATCCCGGCAACCTCAAACTATGGATAGCTATACCATCCATCTGTCCTCCCCTAGTATTGCTGAGTATCTCACGTGTCACTTCGGGATAAACGAACGGTTTACCACGCATTTGCAGCATCTCTCTAGCAGTAGCTATAGCAGTCCCCGAAGGAGCATCAGTCTTTTTATCATGATGCATTTCGATAATTTCGGCGTGGTTGAAAAACTTAGCAGCAAACTTTGATAGATGCATCAAAATTGCTGCCCCTAGAGAAAAATTTGGTGCCACTACTACTCCTACTTTATAGGTCTGGCACAGTTGCTCAATCTCTGCCAAATTTTCCTCAGAAAGTCCTGTGGTTCCTATAACCATGTTAACTTTTTGCTTTATAGCAACGCGAGCTGCTGCTATTGAAACATCGGCATCAGTAAAATCTACTACCACGTCAGCGTCACAGCTCTTTAGAAGCGATTCCAAATCAGAAGAAAGGAGTATTAGCTCGGTAGCTTCAGCTATAGGAAGATATTGCTGAGTTACTTCCTTTTCCACAGCACCAACTGGTCTTACTCCAGGCTCGCAAACCAAAGCTTTAGTCACCTCTTGCCCCATCCTACCAAAAGCGCCATTAATAACTACTCTTATAGGTTCTAAAGAAGAAGTCATGTTTCTTTCTTACCCCTCACCTGTAATAAAATCTATTTATTCAGGTTGCCACGATTTTCGCTTCTACCAGGTGGGCGAACAAATCTCCTCCGATGGTCTTTTGGAGCCGAGGAATTCTTGACTTTGGCACCAGGGAGATTGGAGAGCCCTTCCAATATTGCTTTGCGCGATAAATTTATCCTGCCGGAATTATCAATCCCAATGACTTTAACCATTACTTCATCACCCACTTTAACCACATCTTCAACTTTAGGTACATGATAGTTAGCAAGCTCACTAATGTGGACTAAGCCCTCCTTCCCCGGTAAAATTTCCACCATGGCGCCGAAATTGAAAAGCCTGGTTACTTTCCCAGTGTAAATCTCTCCTTGCTCCACTTCCCGAGTTAAGCCCTCTATTATTTTGATTGCTTTCTGGGCCGCTTCTTCGTTTG
>JBFEMR010000071.1:0-3832 GCA_041551495.1 Dehalococcoidia bacterium | reverse complement strand
GGAGAGGGTACTAAAGTTGTCCGTTAGCGCCTGAAGAGAACTTAAGGCAAGAACGAGCGACAGGGGGACTTGACAATTTTAATGATCGGTGTATAATGCATATAATAGTTTAAGTTTAGGTTATTACAGACTTCTTAGGATTCTACTAGATTCATATCAAGTATTGGGTGACCAAGGCTCTAACTAAAATTTAAAGAGAGGAGGTCATCCAATGAGTTTTCAAGACAAAACCATCCAGTGCGCTGATTGTGCGGTTGACTTCGCCTTCACAGCTGAGGAACAAGAGTTGTTTCAAGCCAGGGGCTATACGAATGAGCCCAAGCGCTGTCCCCCATGCCGCCAGGCGAGAAAGACAGAGCGGAACGGAAATCGTGGTAACAGCTACGGTCTCCCACGCCAGATGTTCCCCGCCGTATGCGCCGAGTGCAGCAAAGAGACCGAAGTACCTTTTGAACCTACAAATGGCAGGCCGGTCTATTGTAGTGACTGCTACAGAAAAGTCAGACTGAGTGTATAATGCCGGTTTGACCACAGGACATACATGGGCTGGGGTATACCTGGCCTGTGTATGTCTCGAGAATGTGGCGACGTATCATCTCAATGGAAGTCTCGATACAAGAAGGTGAACTCCAAGTTTCCCGGCTTTGTTGCTTTCAAAAGATGATGCAAATGAGCAGAATTCTGCGTGGGGCAAAATCCCACCGCCATTTTCTCAGCAAGGATTAAGAGATTAAACGAAAGGAGGATTATTATGAAGATTTATGTGGGTAACTTACCCTATGAGGTAACTGAAGCGGAATTGCGTCAGGAATTCGGTACTTTTGGAGAAGTGGCGTCTATAAACATTATAACAGACAGATACACCGGACGCCCCAGGGGATTCGGGTTTGTTGAAATGCCAACAGTGTCTGAAGGTAAAGCCGCAATTGCTGGCCTCAACGGGAAAGCAATGAAGGACCAAACGCTTACTGTTAATGCGGCTCGCCCACCTTCTGACAATAGAGGTGGTGGGTCTTACGGAAACAGGAGAAGCGGTGGACCTAATAGAGGATGGCAGAGAAGGTATTAGACTCCTTCTTGTGCATTTCCGCCTAAGACATAAGACATATGTCGACAAGAGTACAAAAAGGAGTATAAATTGAAGATATTGTTAGTTTATCCAGGGTATCCGGATACCTTCTGGAGTTTTAAGCATGCCTTGAAATTCATTTCTAAAAAGGCTGTCTTTCCTCCTCTGGGCTTACTGACCGTGGCTGCCATGCTTCCCGAGGAATGGGAGAAAAAGCTTGTGGACCTGAATACCACAACCCTGACAGATAAAGACCTTGAGTGGGCCGATTATGTATTTCTCAGCGCTATGGTGGCGCAGCAAGATTCAGCGAGAGACGTCATCGATAGGTGCAAAGAGTTAGGGACCAAGATTGTGGCCGGTGGTCCCTTTTTCAACCCTGGGTATGAAGATTGGGGGTTTGATGACATAGACCATCTTATATCCGGTGAGGTTGAAAATAAATTCCCTCTGTTTATAGAAGATTTAGAAAAAGGCTGTGCTAAACATATCTACGTAGCTGAAGAATTCCCGGATATAAGGAAAACTCCTGTTCCTTTGTGGGCACTTATCGACAGGAATAAATACCTGTCGATGAGTATCCAGTATTCCCGAGGCTGCCCTTTCAATTGTGAATTCTGCGATATCGTTATACTGAACGGGCATAGACCACGTACCAAGGACAAGGATCAGGTAATAGCCGAACTGGATGCGTTATACGATATTGGATGGCGAAGCGGCGTATTCTTCGTTGACGATAATTTCATTGGCAACAAACGCAAACTAAAGTCGGAAATTCTGCCCGCAATAATTGAATGGATGGAAGAAAAGAAACATCCATTCACATTTTATACGGAAGCATCCATAAATCTTTCTGATGATAAGGAGCTGATGCGTTTGATGACTGCGGCAGGATTTGATATGGTGTTTGTGGGAATCGAAAGTCCCAGTGAAGAGAGTTTAGTCGAATGTAATAAGTTGCAGAATAAAAATCGTGATTTGTTGGCCTCAGTTAAGAGGATGCAGAACTACGGCTTGCAGGTGCAGGGAGGATTTATTGTTGGGTTTGATAGCGACCCGCTTTCCATCTTCAAAAGCCAAATCGATTTCATTCAAAAAAGTGGAATCGTTACCGCCATGGTTGGTGTGCTGATGGCCCCTCCGGAGACAAGATTGTACAAACGTTTACAAAAAGAAAACCGTATACTGCCAAAGGGTTCCGGTGATAACACAGATGGTTCAACCAACTTCATCCCCAAAATGGGTCGTGAAGCGCTTGCCAGTGGCTACAGACATGTGGTAGATACAATCTACGCCCCCAATCAATACTATAAGCGTATTAAGACCTTTCTAAGGGAGTATAGACCCAACAACAAAGGGAAATTCAAGGTTTCTCTTCTCCACCTAATAGCATTGGTAAGGTCCACATGGGCATTGGGATTCAAGGAGAAAGGGAGAATAGATTATTGGAGACTGGTCGCCTGGACCTTGTTGAGAAGACCGAAAACCTTCCCCTTATCCATTACGCTGGCTGTTCAGGGATTCCATTTCCGTAAGGTAGCCGAAAAAGTACGTGTATCCCTAGCCAGTGATATTCGCGGACTGGAACAAATACGAGAACCACTAGGCAAACACGGTTAATAATATTATCCGACAAAGAGCTATGATGTTTGCTAAACCTCTTCGAACTAGACAGGCTAACCAAATAATTGCTAAGCCATTTCAAGAGTACTTCGGGTCTCGGCTCTTTGCCCTTCAGTGTCCTTTTAGCTGGATTTCCAAAGGCGGAACTGAATTTATCGTTTAGCGTTTAAACTGATAGAAAAACTAAATAAATCGTCACTTCTTTTGAGGGATGTTTGGCCATACAATGTGTATAGTATTATTGTATCGAACAGTGCAGATTTAATAGACTGTTACTCACCGAGTCTGTCGCCTGTTTTCAGTCCTGTATGCCTGGCAAATTCGACTGCCTCTATCTTGGATGATTTGCTCAGTTGAACCTTCTCGACTAACATCGCCCCGCGTTTCAATGATACCGTGATTCCTTCTGCGCTAATGTTGACAATCTGACCCGGTATACCATGCTCAGTATCATGAACTGGCTTCACATCAAAAATCTTCAGTTTCTGGCCACGAAAGTATGTTGTTGCTCCCGGTTGAGGGTTGGTACCCCGGATAAGGTTATATACCCTATCAAGGGGTGCAGACCAGTTGATTACGGCATCCCTTTCAGCACATAAGCCTTCGTAAGTGGCTTGTGACTCATCCTGAGGGATTCGCGGAGCTTTCCCCTTCTTAATCAGTTCGATACTCTCCACCAATGCCTCTACACCCAAGGGGAAAAGTTTCTTAAAGTATAGCGATCCCACAGTATCATCGGGTGAGATTTCCGCCTCCTTCTGCAATAGGATAGGACCGGTGTCTATACCTTTGTCAGGCCAGAAGATGGTTATGCCTGTCTTAGTCTCGCCGTTGATGATAGCCCAGTTAATCGCGCTACCACCTCGATGCTTCGGGAGCAATGACGGATGGTACTGTATTGTCCCCATCCTGGGATAGTTCAATATATTATCCGGCATAATGCTGGTCACAAAAGCCATGACATTCAGGTCGGGCTTCAATCTTTGATACTCTTCATAGATTCCCGGAACCCGCATCGACCCTGGCTGAAATACTGGTATACCTATCTTGTTGGCTAATTCCTTTAACGGGTTCCTCTTCCCCGCAATATCCTGGGGTGTGTAAACTGCGACAACTTCTTCGCCCCTTTCAGACAGCTTC
>JBFEMR010000070.1:0-3877 GCA_041551495.1 Dehalococcoidia bacterium | reverse complement strand
CTAAGGAGGTCTTTTCTTATGGCTGAGCTTCTTGAAGTAAGGTGGCATGGCAGAGGAGGGCTGGGAGCGGTGACTTCGGCGGAGCTAGTTGCCCGTGCTGCCATAAACGAAGGAAAATATGCTCAGTCATTTCCTAGCTTTGGACCAGAGAGACGGGGAGCGCCGGTTCTTGCTTTCCTGAGGATTAGTGATGGATTTATCAGGATCAGGACAGACATATATGAACCTGATATAGTAGTAGTTCTCGATCCAGGGCTGCTTCGTGCTGTAGATGTAACCTTCGGGCTTAAGGATAAGGGCAAGGTCATAATAAATTCCAGCAAATCCCCTGCTGACCTGAAGTCTGAATTTGGATATAAGTGGCTTGTGGCTACAGTTAACGCTACGAAAATCGCCGGCGAGACCATTGGCATGCCCATTACTAACACCGCTATGATAGGCGCACTACTAAAGGTTACTGAGGCAGTTAAAATGGAATCTTTAGTAGAGCAGTTGCAGGAACGCTTTGGGGCGAGAGCTAAGGGAAATATCGAGGCCATGAAAAGGGCTTACAAGGAGATCGTGATAAAGGAGTAAGAAATGACGGAGAAAAGGCTGAAAACGGGGCTTGATTTTACCTGGAAGGACATGGAAGTTGGCAATATAGTTACAGAAGCAGGTAGTGCTACCTTGAGAAGGACAGGTGATTGGAGATCCAAAAGGCCTGTGGTGGATAGGGAAAAATGCAACAAATGTGGCTTGTGTTGGCTATATTGTCCTGACGCAGCTATCGAGCCTTGTGAGGATGAGTATTATGAGCCTGATCTTTTTTACTGCAAAGGGTGCGGCATTTGCGCCAATGTATGTCCCAAGGAAGCCATAACTATGATAGAGGAGGAAGAAGCATGAGTAAGAGAGTAGCCCTGGAGGCTTCCCATGCAGCCGCGGAAGCAGTGAGAATGGCTGATGTTGATGTCATTGCTGCTTATCCTATAACCCCCCAAACGCATGTTCCCGAGCGGCTTGCTGAGATGGTAGCTAACGGGGAATTAGAGGCGGCTTATATACCGGTTGAATCGGAACATTCAGCCATGAGCGCTTGCCTCGGCTCTGCAGCCGTGGGAGCGAGAACTTTCACTACGACAGCAGGCCAGGGATTGGAACTCATGCATGAAGTCGTCTATGTTGCTTCATCTATGAGATTTCCTATAGTTATGGTGATATGCAATAGGGCTCTTTCAGCGCCATTAAGTGTTTGGGGGGACCATTCAGATGTTATGGCTGTTAGAGATACTGGCTGGATCCAAGTATTTTGCGAGAATAACCAGCAGGCATTCGATATGACTCTGTGGGCTTTTCGTGTCGGTGAGGACCCCAAGGTTCTATTTCCAGTGATGGTTCATTTTGATGGATTCCATTTGTCTCACGTAACAGAGGCAGTTATTTTGCCAGAACAAGATGAAGTAAATAGGTTTCTTCCTAAACTCCAATACCCATTTGCGTTGGATCCCGACAGACCGATGACCCACGGTGCATTCGCTCCCCCGGACATATATTCAGAAACGAAGATAGCTCAAGAAGTGGCGTTCAGGAAATCCAAGGATGTGATAACGAAAGGGTTCAAAGAATTTGGAGATATATTTGGCCGCTATTATCACCCCGTCGAGCCGTATAAAACGGAAGGAGCCAAAGTATTGCTTCTGACTATGGGAAGTTTTAGCGAGACCGCCAAAATTGTCATAGATACAAAGAAGAGTGAAGGGGAATCTGTGGGTCTCATCAGCATACGTCTTTGGAGACCTTTCCCGTTTGAGGAACTTCGTCATGCTGTAAAAGGTGCGGAGGTCCTCATCGTCTTCGATCGGTGCATTTCTTTCGGGGGGCCGGGAGGACCAGTCTACTCAGAAATCAAGTCAGCTTTATATGATATGCCGGAA
The DNA here is from genome assembly GCA_041551495.1 of Dehalococcoidia bacterium. Taxonomy (GTDB): domain Bacteria; phylum Chloroflexota; class Dehalococcoidia; order GIF9; family AB-539-J10; genus RBG-13-51-36. Next base: position 1,961 of record JBFEMR010000070.1, on the reverse strand, counting down.
AGACCAAAAGTTGTTGGTTTTGTAGGTGGTTTAGGAGGAAGAGACATGTCGGTAAAGGATTTTGAATATGTTCTTGACAGGGGTAGGGAAGTAGCTGAAAAGGGATCGAAGGAAATATTCGAGACCGTAGGCGTACGGGGCGAGGTAACAGGGATAAAGGAGTAAGAATGGAGCAAGAAACTATAAAATTCGGAAAGAATAAGGTAGCTATAAAGGAATTTCTTGGTCCGGGTCACAGTTTCTGTATAGGTTGCGGCGAAGCTTTGGCAATCAGGCTTGCCTGTAAAGCCCTGGGACAGAACGTGATAATTAGTATGGCTACAGGCTGCGACGAGGTTTGTACTTCGCCCCTACCTGTCACATCTTGGCAAGTTCCCTGGATCCATACGCTATTCGAGAATACCGCGGCTACAATCTCAGGTGTAGAAGCAGGCTTAAAGATTTTAATGAAGAAAGGCAAAAAGCCTGAGAAGGATATTAAATGTGTGGCTATGGCTGGGGATGGCGGAACCAGCGATATAGGACTTCAAGCGTTATCCGGGGCTATAGAAAGGGGGCATAATTTCTTATATATATGCTGGGACAATGAAGCATATATGAATACAGGTATCCAGAGATCAAGCGCTACTCCCTATGGAGCTTCAACTACTACTGCACCGGCGGGGAAGTTTAGCATCGGGCAAACTAGGTGGAAGAAGAACATGCCGGAGATTGCCGTTGCTCACGATACACCGTATGTAGCTACAGCTTGTCCCAGCTATCCTTTTGATTTAATAAAAAAGGTGAGTAAAGGTGCGGAGATTGAAGGTCCGGCGTACGTACATATCCTATCTGTTTGTCCCACCGGGTGGAGGACTGCTCCCGAGAGAACTATTGAGATAGGCCGACTTGCTGTGGAGACAGGCATTTTCCCGCTCTATGAAGTAGAAAATGGTCGTTATAGATTCAGTATCGACCGGCCCAAACTAAAACCGGTTGAGGAATATTTAAAACCACAAGGCCGGTACCGTCATTTACTGGATGAAGACATTCAAAAAATTCAAGAGCATGTAAATGAGGAAAATGCCAAACTCAAGGCGAAGGTAGCCTGTTTTGCAGCTTAATTTCCCTCGTAATTGCTTCAATTCTCCTTACCTACTATAATACTTGGATATACGGGGTGTGGCGCAGCGGCTAGCGCGCATGGTTTGGGACCATGAGGTCGGAGGTTCAAATCCTCTCACCCCGACCATAAACTAGAAAGCTAGAGGATTAGACCTTATGACTCGTGAAACGAGCTGAATATGGAGCAAATATCAGTGATGCCTCATGGTTTTCTGAGGCGGGAACCGCAAAATGAACAATGTTCGAACCAATGAAACTAGAGGCACCGTATGAAATAATGCCACCCATAAACTGAGACCTCCTTCATTTGGATTCCTTGAATTCCCGTTCCCCAGTTTTTCTTTTCCGCTTTGGGGAGACAATTCGTGAGTCCTGAAGGTCGTATTCACTCAGGATAAGAATTATTTAGTAGATTCAAGTTCTCTATATGCTCTCAGCATTTTGATGAGCTTGATATCACGTTCGTAGCAAACTTCGGCCTCAGTGCGACCGCCATAGTCATAAAAGCCCTTGCCCGTCTTAACGCCGAAGTGGCCTTCCCTGACCAGTTCATATAACTTCACAGGTTTATAGTCACGTGGAGTTAACTGTTTCCGCATAAAGGGATTTTCATAGTTCTTGACTGTTAGGTCGAGGCCCCCGAAATCCATACGCTGCACCAATCCCAGCACCATCATGCGCAATGCTAGACCTGTTTTGGCGGCTGTATCAAGCTGTTCCGGCGTGATGATGTCGCTATCCAGCAGGTAAAAGATTTCGCCAAGCATGGCTATCTGGAGGCGAGAAAGCAAATATCCAGAGATGAATTTTTTTAGCACTAGTGGTGCCTTACCGATTTTCTTGAGCAATTCAGCCAT
>JBFEMR010000069.1:0-3938 GCA_041551495.1 Dehalococcoidia bacterium | reverse complement strand
CCGAAGCAACGTGCGAAATCCCGAGGTACGGAGGCATAGCAATACAAAATCCGGTTTCGAGAGACGCAACAGCGGACATAAAAGTCACTTTCAGCTATAAAATCTATTTCGAGGGCTTGAAGATAACTTACTATACTCTAAAAGATGAGCAAGCTATAGTACTGGAGCTTACCGCTGGAGAATACGGCTATCCTGGTTACAGCCCTGTCGAGGAGGCAGAGAGGAGAATTGCTATTGACCCTATTACCAAAGAGTATTTCTACCTTGAGTAAGACCGGATTTCACTTACCCGGTAGTTGAGTATCGCTGATGGAAGGGTGGTATAATCGAAGTGGGGCTGCAACGACTACGATTTACTGTAAAAATCGTAGCATAGGGCGATATTAAAAGAGAATAGAGTAATGAATGATTGGGGAGTTGGTTATGCAATAGGCATATTCACTGGTCTTGCTATTGGGCTCATTGTTGGTAGAAGACAAAAACCGTGGTCTGAACTAACTCGGAAAGAGAAGGGGATTAGAATCGGCTTGATCGCTGCCGGTGTAGTTTTACTGGCAGCCGGAATAATTATGCTCGTAATTTGGTGAAGTTATACAGTCGGATTTAGAAATGACCCTCTAGTCTGATACGGTTATGTAATTTTTTATATTTTCGAATGTCGCTTCACCGATGCCACTGACCTGCAACAAATCCTCGACTCTTCTGAAAGGACCGTTTTCACTGCGGTAATCTACAATTCTTTTAGCCAGTATCTCACCTATCCCCGGAAGGGCTTCTAGTAACCAGGGTTCGGCCCGGTTAATATCTATCTTCTGGGGCGATTGATTTTCGCCTTCATGTGGAATATAAAGCTCCATGTGGCTGAAGTCGGCATCTGGTTCGACTGCGGCATCGGACAGGAGTGTTTGTAAGGTATCACCTTCTTTTAAAGGATATATGCCAGGATTAGCCACAGCACCGCCGATGTAAATCTCCCCGCTTTGAGATGGAAGCTCTGTTTGAGATAGAACGATTTCTACCGGTTGGTTTCTGCTATGCTGGACGGCCAACGTGATGCCGCCAGCTATTGCGGCAATAGCCAGAAAAACAGTTGCGAATAGGTAAAATCTATCTACACGACTCATGGCATAGCTCCTTTCTCAATGAATAGCGTTTTGCATAATTATAAAATACACTTGACTCCCTTCTATTTTAAAACAGTCACTCCTTCCAGTAAATTCACCGTTTGCGAAATAGTTTTTGACGGTACTCCTATTGACTTCTCTATTAGCCTACACTTACAATCTATTAATAAGGCTAAATGTTCAGTTAAAGGAGGAGAAATGGATATTTGGTTGGCGCTTTATTGGGGCTCACCTATTGGCACTGGCATTTTCCTTGTGTGCTTGGGTGCTATGATCTATCTACTTTCCAAAGCTGACGAAAAAAGTAAGCACACAAAGGCATTTGCTCAGGAAAAAGGACTGGAGAAGAAAAAGGAAAAATAACTGCGGTCCCTTCACCACCCGAATCTTCACTGCGGATCTTTCGCTTTTGTCAATTCAAGCACTTGATAAGGTGCGGGTTAATTTTACGGATTGACGCCAAGTTTGACATATAATATACGGTCAATTGCTCACTCTATGTACCGGTGCTAAAATTGCCATGTGGCGAAAGGTTCCCGCGTAATAACGGTTAATCGTAAGGCTTACCATAATTATCATATCGAGGAGAGCTTTGAGACAGGCATTGTTCTCAAGGGTTCCGAGATTAAATCCATCAGGGCAGGCAAGGTAAATCTGAGCGATGCCTATGCCAAGCCGGAAAATGGTGAGCTATGGCTCCATAATAGCCACATTGCTTCATATGATGCTGCCAGCTACAATACTCATGAACCGGTCCGGCCCCGTAAGCTTCTTCTTCATAGAAAAGAGATTGATACGCTCGCCAGCAAGGTGGTGCAGAAGGGTTTGACTTTAGTGCCTCTTAAGCTGTATATTAAACATGGGCTGGCGAAGCTAGAGCTTGGGGTGGCAAGAGGAAAGAAAGTTTACGATAAAAGGGAAGCTATTGCCCGTCGAGATGCAGATAGGGAAGTAGAGCGGGCGATGAAGTATAGAAGGAGGTGACGGGAAGCAGGCTGGAATATGGGGGCGCGTGGGTTCGACAGGGGGAGGCCTACAGAATTGCAGGCTGAGGTGCCACTAACCTCATAAAACAAGTGGCAAAAAATAACTGGCGAACCTGTTTACGCTTAACGGGTCACATCTAACCTGAGCTCTCCTCGAAGGTTGGGATTAGGTGTCAGAACAAATCGAGGTGCTACAATCCTGATGCCGATAGGGATTGGCTAAGAAAAATTGGCTGGTCTGGCTGGTTTCGGTCAGCAGATTAAGGCTAGACGAGATGAAAAGAGCTGACTAAGCCTGTAGGATATTCTGGCAACCTTCTTTTGGACGGGGAGTTCAACTCTCCCCCGCCTCCACCATTTAGTAGCAAAGATCTAAGAATTCTACATATAGTGCCCTTATTCTGGACTATCGAATTCTAGGTAACCACCGAGCTCACAGTCTAAGTACATTCCAGAGGTGTCCTATTGATGAGAAGCTTGTTCTATGGAGGCAAAATAAGAAGTCTATACCGTAGCTAGCCGGGAATATAAATGCAGAATAAAAACGCCGACGGGGCAATCTCGTATGATTTCAAACCGGGACTTGAGCGTTTCCTAGCTGAAGTCTTAATTGGACTACGCAAGCCACAGAAAGAATTACCCTCCAAATATTTCTACGATGAACGTGGTTCAAAATTGTTTGAGCGTATCTGTGAACTGAAAGAATACTATATAACTCGTATAGAGGCATCCATTATGCAAGCCCACATCGAGGAAATAGTCGAACTCATCGGTCCTCAAGTGCTGGTGATTGAACATGGTTGTGGTAATTGTGAGAAGGTGCGTTTTCTAATGGACCACTTGCACGATCCAGTAGCATTTATACCAATTGACATCTCGAAGGAACAGTTATTACAAGTATCCAGGGAACTCGACTCAATTTATCCTCAGCTACAGGTTCTTCCGGTCTGCGCTGACTATACGGGCAATTTTGAATTGCCGATTCCAAAAAGGGAGAGTAAACGCACGGTCGTTTATTTCCCCGGGTCGACTATTAGTAACTTTGATCCCATTCCGGTAGAACATTTCTTAGAGCATGTTGCCAATCTGTGCCGATCAAATGGTGCTCTGCTTATTGGTGTAGATTTGAAGAAAGATCCTGCCGTCTTGCATGATGCGTATAATGATGGCGAAAGTCTGACTGCTGCATTTAATCTCAATTTACTGGAACGAATCAATCGTGAGCTTGGCTGTGATTTCCAGCTTGATGCATTTGAGCACTATGCTTTCTATAATCCCCGGGAAAGCAGGGTTGAAATGCATCTTATTAGCCAGAAAAATCAGGTGGTTCACATAAACGGGGAAACTATTTCTTTTATAAAGGGCGAGAGTATCTGGACCGAAAGTTCGTACAAGTACAACCTCGATGAGTTCAAGCGGATGGCTGCGGTGGCTGGATTTAGGGTGGAGCGTGTTTGGATAGATGAGAGGCAGTGGTTCAGTGTTCAGTACCTTACAACAAGGTGAAGCTAATTCAGCATCATTGACGGTTTGTAAACTATTTACACGGCATGAGCCTTACCAAGTCTTTCTCTTTTAACACTTGCTCAAGAGCTGATAAAGTGTAATCGATATCTTCCTCAGTTGTGTAACGACTCAGAGAGAACCTCACTGAGCAATGAGCCTGTTCTTTAGTTCTTCCCATGGCGATAAGTACATGGGTCGGCTCAGGGGAGCCCGACTTACAAGCTGAACCTGAAGAGAGTGAAATACCGTGCTGGTCCAGAGCGATGACGATAGATTCCCCACGTAGGCCAGGGAGAGTTAGATTCAGCGTATTGGGCAGCCT
>JBFEMR010000068.1:0-3969 GCA_041551495.1 Dehalococcoidia bacterium | reverse complement strand
CGGGTATTCATTACCACATTTCTGTTTATTTGCACGTTTAATAACGTGAGATCCATCGTTAAACTTTACAATATAGGCACCAATGTGATAAACCGTGCATCTTATGTGAAGTCTTTCAACTAGCTCACAATGCTTAGTTATTTCTCCCTAATAAGCACTCTTAGTTTATCTTCACGAACCTTTCTTTTCTTGGCCACTATTAAAAAAGTCCTGGGGACATCTGCCATAAATGATTTTGATTGTTCGGCAGCGTCAGTGTAAAACGAGATGAGCCTCCGCTCCATATCAATAGCTTGATTTAAGGCACCGGCGTATCCCGGTCCCTTTGTAGGTTCTTCCTCAAAAGTGTACTTATCGGTTTCTACACTGAAGGCAAAACACCCTTCAATAGCATCAGTGATAACGCCGTAGTATGCCCTTTGAATCATCGTTGAATACTTACTATTCTCTTTGGCGAAGGTGTGAAAAAGCTCTGCCGATTTGGGATATATTTCTGCCATCTTTTCATAGAAGCCAGCAGAATCCTCTTCCAGTTGCTTGGCAAAACTAATAACCGAGGCGCTTGTATTTAATTGCATTTTTATACCTCCTCCGTTACTAGAGCCACCTTTCAATTACCACCTTGCTTTCTGTAAAGAAGCGGACGGCTTCCTTGCCTTGAGTGTGTAAGATTCCGAAGAAGGAGTCACCCGCCCCGCTAAAGGGGAAAAAGGCCATCGGTGCCACTATACCGATGTTGATACCAACATTCCCGCTTTTAACTCTATATTTGAATTCTCGAGCAGTTCTTCCGTTCGAGGTAAAGATAGCATTTCCATTCTGGAAGGGATTGCCGTTACATATTCTAATGGCTTCATCAAGCGTTTTAACACGGATAATACCCATGGTGGGACCGAATATCTCCTCCATAACTATCTTCATTTCAGGTTTAACGTTTTCCATGATAGTTGGACCCAGGAAACAGGTATCGGGATAGTTTCCTTTAATTTCAAAATTACTCCTGCCGTCAAGACTTATCTTAGCTCCTTCTTTTATGCCACTATCGATGTATGAAAGTATTTTCTTCTTTTTCTCGGCATCACGGACAGGACCCATCTGAACTTCCTCATCAAGACCATTACCAATTATTATCTTCCCAGCCCTGTCTACAACACCGCTAATAAATTCGTTGTAGAAACTGTCATCATCGCCAACAACAATGACATTCTGACCAACCAGACAGCGTTGACCTGTATTACCGAAGAAAGATGTCATCAGTGCTGGTATGGTTGCCCTCAAGTTGCAGTCAGGCATGATTACCATAAAGTTTGATGCTCCACCCTGAGCAATGACTCGCTTGCCGGTGGCGCCACACCTTGAGTAGATAACATCCTTGGCAGTAGGAGTTGAGCCGACAAAAGTTATACCCTCAATATCTGGGTGGTCCAGCATTCCGTTGACCACTGCTCTCCCACCATTCACTACATTCCAGACGCCGGGCGGAAAACCCGCTTCATCTGCAAGTTCTGCAATTTTCATCTGGCTTAACGGAACTTCACTGGAAGGCTTGATTATTATGCAATTGCCGGTAGCTACAGCGTATGGTGCTGACCAGAGCGGAATCATAAAGGGGAAATTGAAAGGCCCAATGATTCCAAAGACGCCCAGTGGTGTTGGAATAAGATATTCATCAATACCGGACGCTATATCTTCAGAATTGTAACCCTGCATCAGAGTGGGAATACCACAGGCAACTTCTACATTTTCAATGCCCCGCCTCGTCTCGCCTCTGGATTCATCAATTGTCTTTCCATGTTCCTGAGTTTGTACCCTACTCAATTCTTCAAAATTCGCCTCAAGCAACTCCTTTAAACGAAACAGGCATCTGGCACGAGCAACAGGTGGAGTGCTCCGCCAATCAGGGAAAGCTATTTTGGCTGCTTCAACTGCGTTGTGTATCTCTTCCTTGGTTGAGATCGGGACTCTGGCGATGACTTTGCCATTGACGGGATTGACCACGTCCTGAACCTCGCCTTCAGACTCAACCCATTCTCCGTCAATGTAATTTTTAACTTCTACTGTACCTTTTATTGGTTCTTCTAAAATCGCCATTATTACCTTCCTGATTTAATTTTTAACCTTTTTGAATCTTTATTATAGGTGGGTCATAATACATTACCCCGATAGATATCGTCACGTCAAGGGGTATAAGTTATAACTACCGATCTCTATTTCATCAATTCCCAAAATTCTTATTTACTAGCTACATTTTCCACATAATGATGTTGACATATACGAAAGAACTTTCTATTATTAGCTCAATTCAGTCCTCGTTTCCTGTAACCAATGGATCGGTTAATCAGTATAAATGAAGTGCCTGGGTAATCCAGTTCAAAACTTTCTTTAGATTTCCCGGATTGCCCATTTGCTGAACAGACCAAAATAATGTCAAAAAAGAAACACCCGCAGTTTGATAATTACAATGGGGAGATTGAGAATTGAAGGTCAAAACACGTACTAAACTAACGGAGATAATAGGCAAGCAAAAAACCCTCAAGGGACGCAGAGTCCTTGATAGCTACTCTCATGATAATAGCTTCACCCGGCCGATGCAGCCACGATTGGTTGTGCGACCCGACAACGCAGACGACGTGCAGAAGATCGTGATGTGGGCCAATCAAACGAGTACACCCCTGATACCTGTGAGTTCGGGTGAGCCGCACTTTCATGGTGATACCGTGCCGAGTGTGCCGGAAGCGGTCATTGTTGACCTGCGTGGTATGGACAAGATTGTAAGGATTGACCGCAGAAACAGGATGGTGATAATTGAACCGGGCGTAACCTATGGGCAACTGCAGCCGGCACTCGCGAAAGAGGGTTTGATACTGTCCACTCCACTGCTCCCCCGCCAGTCAAAGTCGGTAGTCGCCAGTCTGTTGGAGAGGGAGCCGACACTGATACCCAAGTACAACTACGCGCTGCCTGAACCGTTGAGATGCCTGGAGGTAGTCTGGGGTAACGGGGAAATGCTGCGGACAGGTGAGGCTGGTGGCTATTACCCCACGCTTGAGGATCAATGGAAAATGGGTCTGGCCCAAGTGTTCTCCGGAGGTCCCGGCCAGGTGGACTATTACCGACTGGTTTCCGGTGCTCAGGGGAGCATGGGCATTGTAACCTGGGCGTCGGTAAAATGTGAGATTTTACCCAAGGTGCACAGGTTCTTCTTCATACCGGCAGACGATCTGAAGCGCCTCATAGAATGCGCCTACCAGCTGTTGAGGGTCAGGCTGGGTGACGAGTTCCTTATATTAAACGGTGTTAACTTGGCCGCTATCCTGAATAAGGATACTGACGTAATTAGAACCTTGAAGAGTAAACTACCGCCATGGGTTATCGTCATGGGGATTGCCGGGCGAGATTTCTTCCCCGAGGAAAAGGTGGACTTTCAAGAAAAAGATACCAGGGACATAGTACGGCAGTTGGGGTTGGAATTACTTCCAGCGGTTTCCAGCATCACTGGTGGACAGGTATTATCCACCATACTCAATCCATCTAACGTGACCTGCTGGAAACTAGCTTACAAAGGGGCCTGTCAGGATATCTTTTTCATGACCACTCTGGACAAGGTTCCTGAATTTATCGATACGGTTTTTACTGGGGCAAATACTCTGCGATACCCGGTCTCAGATATCGGTATTTACCTTCAGCCGCAGCACCAGGGTACATCTTGTCACTGTGAATTCAATCTGCCTTACGACCCCGGGAACAAGATAGAGACTGGCTGTGTTAGAGAATTGCTGGAGACATCCAGTGAAGCCTTGATAAGGCGGGGAGCCTATTTCTCCCGGCCTTACGGTATATGGGCCGATATGGTGTATAACCGGGATGCCCGTAATAGAGAAGTGATAAGAACCATCAAGGGCATTTTCGACCCCGGTAATATATTGAATCCGGGCAAGCTTTGTTTCTAGCAAAATGAAAAATTGAGGT
>JBFEMR010000067.1:0-3981 GCA_041551495.1 Dehalococcoidia bacterium | reverse complement strand
GCTCAGCTCCAGGGCGGCATTAAGTTGTCCCTTGCCACCATCGATGAGGACGAGGTCGGGAATAAGTGCCCAGGTACTTCCGCCTGTCAGGCCCCGCTTAAACCTGCGCCTTAACGTCTCTTGAATCATGGCATAATCGTCAGCGCCGAGTACGGTTTTGATACGGAATCGTCGATAATGTGCCGGTTTTGGCCGGCCTTTCTCCAAAACGACCATGCTACTCACAGCCAAAGTGCCCTGAATATTGGAGACATCATAGCATTCTATTCTCCGGGGCATTTTTGGCAAGCGTAGTTTTTGTTTTAGTTCTCTAAGGCCAGATGTAATAACCTCTGTCTTCATCTCTTTGGCTTGAGCCAGTACTAAACGCTGGGCAGCGTTATCCGTCGCTGTATCCACCAGCTTCCTCTTAGCTCCCCGCTGTGGAACTTGAAGCTCAACCCTGCCTCCCCTTTGCTGCCCAAGCCATTTGGAAAGCACCGCCGGCTCATCCACCGGGTGTTGAAGTAATATCAGCCGTGGTATATGTGAGGCAGAGGCGTAATATTGTTTCACAAAGCTGGTCAGTATTTGCCCGGGAGATTCACCGTGGGTGCCCTCCATAATAAAATGGTCCTGGCCGATAAGTTTACTATTGCGAACAGACAATATTTCGACATAAGTCTGTTCTTTATTCTGTGCCAGGGCAATGACGTCCTTTTCCCCCTGTAATTTTGCAGCAATCTTCTGCCCCTCTATGACTGCTTCTATGGCTTTAATCTGGTCTCGTAACAAGGCTGCCCTCTCAAAATGAAGCTGCGTCGCCGCTGCGTTCATCCTGGCATTTAACTCACGGAGAATGATTTCCTGCTTCCCCTGTAGAAATAAAATGACCTCGTTTATTACGTCGTGGTATTCCTGTTTTTCCACGGCCCCAATGCATGGTCCTAGACAGCGATGGATATAATAATCTAGGCACGGCCGCTTATCTTTTCCCTCGATCTGTTTGCTGCAACTGCGAAAAGGGAAAATTTGCTCTATTAACCTGAGAGTCTTGCGTACTGAACCGGAACTGGCGAAAGGCCCGAAGTATTTGGCCCCGTCTTTCTGTACGCGGCGGGTAACATATACGCTGGGCCAATCGTCGTTAATATTTATCTTGAGGTAAGGAAAAGTCTTGTTATCCTTGAGGCTTATATTATAGTGTGGGGTATATTTCTTTATCATGTTGCATTCAAGGATAAGCGCCTCTTGCTCGGAATCGGTAACTATAAACTCGAAATCCCGTATTTTTGATACCAATTTTCGGACTTTAGCCGATAGGCTGGAAGGAGCGCCTAAATAACTCCTTACTCGATTGTTCAGGTTATTTGCCTTGCCTACGTAAATAACCTTACCCTCTTTATCCTTGAAAATATAAATTCCGGGCTTTGCAGGCAAAGCTTTCAATTGCTGTAATTGCATGGTAAATCTATTGTAGCAACTGGCTTGCATAGGGGCAAAATGCCTCGGACTATGGTAAAATAACTGTGATGAAGCTGGATATTGATGCCTTCCTTCAAGGTTTGACTCCAGAGAAAGGATATTCTCAGAATACTGTCGCTGCTTACCGCAATGACTTGACCCAACTAGTAACCTTTATCGATGCAGAGCAGGCAAAGGGCTTACTCCAGTCTTACGACGAGATTATAAAGAGCTATTTACTCAAGCTTAGAGAAAAGAGATATTCTGCGGCTACAACTGCTCGTAAAATTGCCTCAGCCAAGTCGTTCTTCAAATTCCTGGTTGCTTCCGGTAGGATGAAAGAGAATCCGACTCAAAATTTACCTTCTTTTCAAGTTGGTAAGCATTCACTTAGCTTCTTGTCTTCTAATGAGTATGAAAGATTACTGGCCGAGGCAGTGAAGTTATCTACTCCGGAAGCCAAGAGAGATGCGGTGATGCTGGAATTACTTTATGCCACAGGTTTACGCATAAGTGAATTGGTATCATTAAATGTTAAAGATATCGATTTGAAGCAAAATTCCGTGCGTATTAACCCCAAAAGAAGAGTCCCTTTTGAACATCGCTTGAATCCGATTTTGGGTAATTTTCTCAGGAACGATAGGCTGGATTTATTATATGACGAGAAAATTGAAGCCCTATTTCTTAATAGACGTGGCCAGAGGTTGACGCGGCAGGGGTTCTGGCAGATTATTAAGGGTTATGCATCAAAGGCGGGGTTGGGTGGCAAGGTTACACCACAGACATTACGTCACAGCTTTGCCAGACGTAAATTACAGAGTGGCACCGAGCTAAGTCAACTCCAACAGCTTTTGGGTCACGCTTATATTTCCAGTACAAGAATTTATAATCAATCTGCATCAAGGTGAAGATAATGGCAAAAAAATCAAAACGCGCTAAAGCTAAGCATCGAGTTAGAGTAACTAATAAGGCACAGGTGGAACGGTCACAACAACCGCAGCAAATGCCTGCCGGCGTATCGTCCCCGGCACAAACATCCCCAAAAGTTCCACCTTCAAGAGTCCAGGATTTAACCGACCGCCATCAACATGTTCTGCCTGAAGTAAAACGCATCGGCATCATTGCCGGAGCTATAATTGTAGTGCTCATAATTTTGTCTTTTGTTCTCGGTTGACATCTTCAACTGGTGACCTGTGGTGGATTTAGAGCGGGCTAGAGAGAATCTATTTAAACATCTCGAGTACGAAATCGCGGACAAGCGGGTAATTGAGGCCATGAAGCATGTTCCGCGTGAAGCCTTTGTATCTCAAGAGCAATATCACCTCGCTTATGAAGATAGACCTTTAGGCATTGGCTTTGGGCAAACTATCTCCCAACCGTTCATCGTAGCTCTGATGGTACAAGCTCTGGAACTCAGGGGTGATGAAAAAGTATTAGAGCTAGGTACCGGAAGTGGTTATGAAGCCGCCATATTGGCTGAGTTGGCTCAAAAAGTGGTGACTGTGGAGTGCATACCTGAATTGGCGGAAGCAGCCAGGCAGGTTCTGGGTAGTCTGGGTTATTCCAACATCGAAGTTCATATCTCCGGCAGAATATTGGGCTGGCCTGAAGAAGCTCCTTACGATGCTGTAATAGTTTCTGCCGGTGCCCCCACTGTGCCCAAAGTCCTTTTAGAACAACTAACCTGGAATGGGCGATTGGTAATCCCTGTTGGTTCTCGGTGGCAGCAGGAGTTACTCAGGGTTACCAAACTTAGGAAAAGGAACCGTATAGAAAACTTAGGTGGCTGCTATTTTGTGCCCCTAATTGGTGAAGGTGCATGGAATAAGTAGAAAGCTTGATTATTTGAAATATCTTCGGCAGTGAAAGCAAGAGTTGTGTTAAGTTACCGCATTGTGAGCTGCAATATTATGTTTTAAACAATTAATAAAAGGAGGAGGAAAGCTAAGACATGGACATCGTTGAAGCTATCCAACAAAGGAAGAGCATTCGGGCTTTTAAACCAGACCCTGTGTCGAAGGAAGTTCTAAAAGAGATATTTAACAATGCTTTACGAGCTCCGTCCTGGGCAAATACTCAACCCTGGGAATTCGCTATAGTGACCGGACAGAAATTAGAGAAAATAAGACAAGCCTTTGTTGAGAAAGGAACAGCGGCAGAGGAAGATAGCCCCGATATCCCTCGTCCTCGAGAATTTCCCCAAATCTACGATACCCGTCGCCGTGTCGTGGGCAGGAAGGTCCTCGAATTAAAGGGAATACAAAGAGAGGATAAGGAGAAAAGAGGATGGTGGCTCCTGCAAGGTTTGAGGTTATTTGAAGCTCCTTGCGTTATCTATATCTACATTGATCGTTCTTTGTATATTCAGGGCGACGGGTTAAATATCTGGCCTATATTTGATTGTGGTTTGGTAGCGGAGAACATAATGCTGCTGGCCACCAAGCATGGGCTAGGCACAATCGCTCAAATACAGGCTGTCGTGTATCCTGATGTATTGAGAAAAGTACTGGGAATACCGGATTCCAAGCTTATAGTGCT
>JBFEMR010000066.1:0-4127 GCA_041551495.1 Dehalococcoidia bacterium | reverse complement strand
TTATTTATATCCCCGCCACCGACTAGCTTATTAATTGCTATCATTATTAAGGGATGCAAAGGGAAATAGAGCATGAAAATCCAGGCATTCCATACACCTATTTCAAAGGCTGGTATGAGCGACATGATTCACCTCCTTTTCTTGGTCTTCCAATAATTCAATTATACCTACAAGAACTCTCAAATAGAATGCATCATAAGAGAACAAGATGAAAATTGAAACAACACATAGAAGATAGGACAGATTATCCACAGCAATAAAATGAGGAGGAAAATTGTATGCGTTGGATGTTAAGAACTACGCCATAGCCCAACCCAAAGGGCATACCCCTTTGTTGATATTTAGGTACGTGTCTGTGAGCAGTTTGGATTTTGGAGATAGATTGAGACCTTGTCGGAGCCTTGAACAAAGCCAAGAAATTTTGGATAACTATACAGGCTTCTACTGCTTGAACTAGACAACAAAGCTTTTATTACATGTGGGACAAAAAGGAAAGTTAACTATACAGATTGTAGTAGTTACTCGAAGATATCAGTCTCTTTAGTTGTCTTCCTAGGTTTGGCTAGATAAAGGAACTCCCTACTCACCCCGCTTACTTCCCCAGATTGCTGAAATATCTCAGCGAGCCATCTCGCATCCTGTTGCGAGCTATGAGCCTTAAGAGCCCGAATCTTAGTATCAAGATATCCGGAAATATCGATTGTTGTTGTGACCTCATCGTCGGGACGAGTTATCACACCATTAACATCTTCACTACCAACATCAGTAAGTACACTCTCAGGAATAGTAACATAATACAGCTTTCGTGGTCCGTCACCAGCTTCCGTCAGCATCTCAAAAGCAACTGTAGTAGCCTTGCTGATGGCTTTGTGGTCTGGATGTCCCGAGATTCCATCTGGCCCGAAAGTAATTACTATTTCTGGCTGAACCTTCCGCATTATATTCATTATCCGGCTGGCAACCTCACTAGTATCGACTTTCTCAAGATCGCCATCCACGTAGTCAAGAAAATAGATATTCCTAATGCCGGTGATACCCGCGGCAACACGAAGTCCTGCTTCACGCGCTGCGGCTGTGTCCACCTCCGTTGGTACGTCTAAGCGAGTACCTTTTTCACCACGAGTTGCACAGACTAGGTCAACCGAAACACCACGTTTTGTGTACTTTGCAGTCGTACCGGCTACCGAGGAACTCTCATCATCTGGATGGGCAAAGACTAGCAATATTGGACCGGGCATTGAGTACCTCCTTTTCACTTAAACCCCTGTCTTGAATCAATTTTAACCCAAACCAAGCTCAAACAGAAGATTATGCAAATATTAGTCAGGAACAATAACAATAAACACGATAGCAATAAAAACGACAAAGGCTGATAACGGCGAAAGTGACTCACGCAACGCTAATCCTAAAATTCGGAATTGCGATTATGTCAGAGAGAGCAAAGAGAATGCTTAACTAGACGTGAAACATAAATCTGCTTTTAGATTGAACTGCGCCTCAGTTCAAACACCACCGGATTATCTGGGTCAGGACAGGCAACAATAGCCTTGTCCTTATCTTTTTCCCAGGGGAATGAGCCATCAAATTCCAAGACTCGGATAGAAGGGAAAAGTGAGCAATAAGCTGCTGCACAATGGTTGGGGGGAGTCTTTCCACTAACGACAAACTCATCACCGACTTTGTATTGAGCATGGCAAATACCCTTCTGGGATATTACCTTTGCTATCACATCAGACATCTTAACCTCCTGTTTGTTTACTTGCATAACAATTGTATCACCAGCTAACTGGCGATAGAAGACATACTTGAATCTGGGATTTTTCTACACGTATTTCTGAGTGTCCTTGGTACTCAATAATGCAGCTTGTTAGCTCAGTGAAGTTTAGGGATGATTTGAAGCTGCGCCATAGCCCAACCCAAAGGGCATACCCCCTTCTTAAGATTCAGATATCTGTCTCTGAGTTGCTTAAGTTTTCGAGTTTAACTCAAGTCCCAGCTACCAACTTCGCACTGCCCGTAGTCATTATGTCCCGCGGCGACCACGGTATCGTCGGACTTGATCCCTACCGTGTGCTCGTAGCCCGTAGCCATCCAGACAATGTCCATCCAGTCACTGATATCACCCTGGGCGTAGTCGTTCCATCCCGCGGCGACCACGGTGCCGTCTGACTTGAGTCCTACCGTGTGATAGTAGCCTGTAGCTATCTGGATAATGTCCGTCCAGTCGCCAACATCACACTCTTCATGCATGTCGTATCCCATGGCTACCACGGTGCCATCACTCTTAAGCCCCACAGTGTGCATGGCGCCCGCTGAAACATGAATGATGTCCGTCCAGTTGCCGACATTGCATTGTCCATATTGGTTCCGTCCCACAGCGACCACGGTGCCGTCGGAGCTGAGCCCCGCTGTGTGCTGATACCCTGCCGAGATCTGGACGATGTTCGTCCAATTGCCGACCTCGCACTGCCCGTAGTCGTTGTATCCCGCGGCGACCACGGTGCCATCGGACTCAAGTCCCACCGTGTGAGAAATGCCTGCGGCGGCTTGGATTATATCCGTCCAGTCGCCAACATTGCACTTTCCGTACTCATTATCTCCTGCGGCAACTACAGTGCCGTTTACCGCAACCCCCACTGTGTGAAAGGATGCTGCGGCGACTTGGATAATACCTGTCCAGCCGTCGATGTCACACTGACCATATTCGTTCCATCCTACAGCGACCACCGTGCCGTCGGTCTCAAGCCCTACTGTGTGATAGCGACCTGCTGAGACCGTGGCAGGACCAAAATTGGCGGTGATGCTGTAATCGTCGTCCGTGGTGATTATGGTGTTGGCGGCGTCAACATTGCCGACCGTGCTCACATCACCTGTCCAGTTGACGAAACAGTAGCCCAAGTTTGGAGTGGCTGCCAGATTGACCACTGTTATTTCGTTGTAGGTAAAAGTTCCCTCTCCAGGAGTAATTACCGATCCACCTGCTGTGCTACTGATGATGAGATCAAAAGATTCACCATCATTACCGCTGCAGCCTACTATCCCAGCAAGGAAAGTTACTGTAACCAATAAGACACAAATTCTTCTCATGAATATCCACCTCCATCTTTTATTCTATCACTAGGGAAGAAAGTATCAAATACGTGACTCCGGGACCAGTGCCATAACCCAACCCAAAGGGCATACCCCCTTCTTGATATTTAGATACCTGGCTCTCTCCAGTTTGAATTTTCAGGCTATCCAACAACGTTATACAAACTCTTGGGGGATGGGAGACTATTGCGATGGGCGAAAGCTATTCTAAGTCTCTTACCTTTGATGCTGCCCTTCAACTCTATAAGTAGGTCAACGGCAGTGACGCTTGAGGATTCCCTAAAGCTCTATATGTTAGTAGCGGATTAGGGAAGCATTAGTATGCAGCCCAACCGTTAAAAGGGAGTATTGAACTAAGTTATTTCTCCTCCTTCTGTTTTGACCCTCTGGATTTTTTGTACACATCAACAAACCAAAATACACCAAAACTAAGAAGAAGGAGGCCTAGACCACCAAAAAAGGTACCTATATCAACCAGATATGCCATATTTTCACCTCCGAAAAGATAATTTATTTCATTGTACACTAAAGGTATGAGAAAAGAACTTTGACCAACTGGTTAACCCCAATCATGAAAATGACCTTGCTTCAAAGAGTTATTAGCAAATTATTAGCAAAACGAAAAAATTAAACCCCCTGTTTCCAGAATTTAGCTTCAAAACAGGGGGCAATTTAGTCATTGGTAGCGCATACGGGATTCGAACCCGTGATCTCCTCCTTGAGAGGGAGGTGTCCTAGGCCTCTAGACGAATGCGCCAGCTACGTAGAAAGTCGGGTTTCTTATCGCCACAACGATAACTATTATACAACAGAAATACAATGGGTAATACTAAACTCAGGATCGTTTATAGGATTATACGGGATAATTCTCGTGAAGCTCCGTTTTTAAAAACCCGTGAACTTCATCAAAGCTTGAACTTTTCCTTGAAATATTTATGCTTCACATCTCTGGCTTTTGTCTTTGCCCATGATTCCAAGCCCATTTTCTTGATTAAACAAAGATTAAACACTTTGGTATTGTGAGGCACTTCGGATGC
>JBFEMR010000065.1:0-4268 GCA_041551495.1 Dehalococcoidia bacterium | reverse complement strand
GGCCAACTTCTGCTAGTTCCTTTTTTGTGTAAGCCTTATCCAGCAAATAATTCTTAAGCGTTTCCCATGTATCAGGACTGAAGCCGAGACGGAAATCTTTGATAATCTCGGGGGCGACTTTTCTTCTTGCCAGATAGCTTCTGGCTCCCTCCCCAGCCTTAGTATTCAAAAGTAAATGGTGATAGTATTCAGCAGCGGCCTCATTAATCTGGAATAATTTCTCCTTCTTTTCGTCCTCAAGTTTACTTGACACCTCACGAGGGCTTAAGATTATGCCTCCCCTTTCAGCCAAAAGACGAAGAGCCTGGCCAAAATCAACCCCTTCCTTCTTCATGACAAAAGAGAAGATATCGCCACCGGTTCCACAGGCACCAAAGCAATGCCAGCTCTGCTGCTCAGGAAATACGAAAAAGGAAGCATGTTTCTCACTGTGGAAAGGGCATAAGGCTTTGAAATTACGCCCCGCTTTTTGCAGAGTAACGTACTCCGAGACAAGCTCTACTATATCTAATTTTTGCTTTACGTCGGTGATAACACTCATGGAGATATCTCTTCGGCTAATCTTAGCGCATATTGATCCGACATCCCAGCAATGTAATCAATGACTTTGCGCTCACTATTATCCGGTAGAGAGGCAAACTCTTGAGGTAGCCTATCCTCGTGCTTAAGGAAATGAGAATATAACAGGCGCAACACTTTTTGCGCTCTTACTGAATCCTCTTTAGTTAAGCTGGGATAATATACTTTGTCAAATAGAAACTGGCGCAGCATGTTAGTTACGTCGAGAACTTCAGGACTCATGCTTATAGTTGCATAGCTCGAATTGTCATTGCCACTAACTTGCCACGAGCAGTTTATGATATCACGAACCAGAGTGTTAATTCGCTGTGAATGTACGTATCCCAAAGTCTCTAACACCGGTTCGGGTAAATCGTTCTGGGAAATAATTCCAGCCCTTATAGCATCTTCTACGTCGTGGTTAACATAAGCTACTATATCGGCTATTTTGCATATCTGGCCCTCTAAAGTATTTGCATCCCCCCATCCCTCACCCAATATCTCGGTTTGTCCCTTGGAATGATTGAGAATACCATCCCGCACTTCCCAGGTCAGATTTAGTCCCTGCCCTTCCTTCTCCAATAAATCAACCACTCGTAAGCTTTGCTCATTGTGTTTGAAGCCATCTTTATACAACTCGTTTAGGACCTCCTCGCCTATATGGCCAAAAGGTGTGTGCCCTAAATCGTGCCCAAGGGCGATAGCTTCAGCGAGGTCTTCATTCAAATTCAGAGCTCGAGCTATAGTTCTGGATATTTGAGACACTTCCAGAGTGTGAGTAAGCCTGGTGACGTAATGATCACCTAAGGGAGCAATAAAAACCTGAGTTTTATGTTTTAGCCGACGGAAGGCTTTGGAATAGATGATGCGGTCACGGTCACGTTGAAAACTGGTCCTTATAGGGCATGGTTCTTCCCTCTTCAGCCGGCCACGACTGAACTTGCTCTTAGCAGCATGCGGTGACAGGGTCTCTTCTCTCTTTTCTGTTTGTTCACGTATATTATGTTTGTTAACCATGGAATCACTGTTATATGGTAAGCTAAGGTAGAATACTGAATTCGTAGCAGCAACCCCTTATGCTCTCACGTGTGTTTACTTTGGGTTTTCGATTTTGTCTTTTTTTCTACTTTTGCTATATTTAACCTCGTCGCCAGTACCACGTCCGGATTCAAAGACATCGAATCTATGCCGCACTCAACTAAAAATTCGGCAAATTCAGGAAAATCACTTGGCGCCTGACCACATATCCCTACTTTTATCCTCGGTTTGTGATTGTGTGCCACATCTATGACTTGCTTTACCAGCTTCTTCACCGCCTCATTTCTTTCATCAAATATGTGTGCTACAAGTTCGGAATCCCTGTCTAAGCCAAGAGTTAGTTGTGTTAAATCGTTCGACCCAATGCTGAACCCATCGAACACATCGGCGAATTCATCGGCTAAAAGCACATTTGATGGTATTTCGCACATCATGTACACTTCCAACCCATTTTCCCCTTGCGTTAAGCCAAAATCCCCCATGGCTCCTATTACCTTTCTACCCTCTTCCGGCGTTCGGCAAAACGGAACCATAACCTTCACATTGGTTAATCCCATTACATCCCTTACTTTCTTTATTGCTTCGCATTCCAAACCGAAGGCAGGTTTAAACTTATCGTCATAATAGCGAGACGCCCCCCTCCAGCCTATCATCGGGTTACTTTCCTCTGGCTCGTAACGATACCCTCCGATTAAATTGGCATACTCATTTGTTTTAAAGTCAGAAAAACGGACGATGACCTCGTTAGGATGAAACCCTGCTGCTATTTTCGCAATGCCCATCGCTAAATTGTCGATGAAAAACCCTCTCTTATCTTTGTATGCTGCGCTCCTCTCGTCTATCTTCTCAATTACCTTTGCTAATTTTTCGTCATTAGCCGCTGCTTTCTTCAACTTATCGTATTCTATCAGTGCCATGGGATGTATGCCGATATAAGAATTGATTATGAATTCTTCCCTGGCCAGACCCACACCATCGTTGGGAATTTGACTTTGTATAAACGCACCACCGGGAATACCGAAGTTCATCATTATCCTGGTCCTGGGTCTGGGAATCTTGGTCACTTCCACCTCATCTATTCGATATTTCATTATACCCTCATATATCCTGCCCTCTCCTCCTGAACAATCTATGGTGACCTCTTTTGTTCCCTTCAAGACTTCGGTTCCGTTACCGGTGCTAATTACACAGGGCACCCCGAGTTCACGACTAACAATAGCTGCGTGGCATGTCCTCCCTCCCTTGTTCGTGACTATTCCCCCGGCTGTCTTCATTATCGGCTCCCAGTCGGGGTCCGTCATGTCTGTAACCAAAACCTGACCAACTTTGAATCTTTGAATCTCAGTAGCATCTTCTATAACACACACTTCACCTTGTCCTATCTTTGTACCCACTGGCTCCCCTCTGAGCAGTAATTTCCCCTTTTGTTCAAGCACGTAAGTTCGAAGTATAGCTAAGTCTCTGCGTGAGTGGACGGTCTCCGGCCTGGCCTGGACTATGAAAAGCTCCCCTGTATCCCCATCCTTTGCCCATTCGATATCCATGGGCACACCATAATGTTCCTCTATAACGCAAGCCCACCTGGCAAGAGTCAAGATTTCATCGTCACTCAATGCGAACTTTTTTTGCTCTTCAACCTTGGTCTTCTTCTGCTCTGCTCCAGACCCATGTCTCATGTAGACCAACTTCTTATGCTTCCTCCCCAGTTTTTTCTCCAAAATGGGCCTGAAACCTTCCTTCAAAGCGGGCTTAAAAACGTAAAACTGATCCGGATCAACAATTCCCTGGACCACGTTCTCTCCAAGACCATAGGCAGCAGTTATGTAGACCACATCCCTGAAGCCCGAGTCTGTATCTATAGAAAACATAACACCGGAGCAGGCTAAATCAGAGCGCACCATCTTCTGCACACCCACGGAGAGATAAACGCTGAGATGGTCAAAACCTTTATCCACGCGGTAGGAGATCGCTCTATTCGTGAACAAAGAAGCAAAACAGTCCATCACCCTTTCCAGTAGGTCGCCCTCTCCACGCACATTCAAATAACTCGTCTGCTGTCCGGCAAATGAAGCTGTAGGCAGATCTTCGGCAGTGGCACTGCTTCTCACAGCGACATCCACATCCTTTCCATATCTCTCTTCCATCTTCCGATATGAAATTCGTATCTCCTCCTCCAGGTCTTTTGGACAACGAGAATGCTCTATCAGATTCCTCAACTTCTCACCCCTGTCTGCCAAATTCTCAATATCACTTGTATCCAGGTCCGTTAAAATTTCCTTGATTTTCTGGTCTATACCTGCTTTCTCTATCACATACTTGTATGCCTCAGCAGTAATAGCAAACCCGGTGGGTACATTTACCCCTTTCTTACCCAGGTTTCTTACCATTTCACCCAGGGACGCGTTTTTACCGCCGACTAAACCTACATCCTGTGCTCCAATTTCTTCAAACCATTTCACAAACTTCATAATTCCTTCTCCACTCTACAAAGTAGGGTTATATTCGTATATGTCATCTTAGCTGAATCCACCTCCTTGCTCACAGATAATTAGACTAACAAACAGACCCAATTTTATCATTTTTCAGCAAGACCAAAGAAGAAGGATTTTTTTCCCCTGCTCGGCCGTACTGCAGCCAGTCTATCATCCCGCCATCTGTTGCAGCGCCAGTTT